>CAIRNL010000020.1 GCA_903879975.1 uncultured Chloroflexota bacterium
CAGAATTGCGGTCTTGAGCAGAAACGTGCGGAGCGGGGCGTCGAGTTGCGCCAGAACTTCAGCCGTCACGTATTCGACAAGCAGACGGTTGTTGCCATGCCAATGGCTATAATGCTCCCATATGCCAAGGGGGTGTGACGAGGTAGCGGCGAAACGACGTAGGGAGAGCAGGGCCAATTGCACCCCTGTCACCCAGCCCTGGGTCTGTTCACTCAATGCAGCCAGGGTCGCTGCATCCAACTCTGCAGCGGTGAAACTCGTCGCCAATGTCTGGATTTCTTCAGGTGACAGGCGCAGGTCTTCCATCTCTATTTCCAGCAGTTGACCTTGCAAACGCAGTTTGCTGCTCAAGGCAGCGGTGGTGTGGCGCGTCAACACCAGCCAGTGCAGATGTGCCGGGCTACGTTCGACAGCATAGGCCAGAAGATGATGAACTTCCGACTGGTGCACGCGGTGCAGGTCATCCAGCACAAAGAGCACCGGCTGCGGGATAGCGTCGAGCGCGGAGAGCAACTGCTGCAAGGCCTGGCGCAGCAGATTGCGGTTGATCAACGACGTCACCTGATCGGTCGCCGTCGGAATGAGGGGTGCCAGAGCTGCGGCGATGCAGGCCAGAAATTGCGTGGGATCGTCGTCATTGGTATCGATCGCCAGCCAGAGAGCACGATACTCGCCGCTTGCCGTCTGTTGAAGCAACTGGGCTGCCAGCGTAGTTTTGCCGTAGCCGGCAGGAGCGGTGACCACGGTCAACCGATGGCTGCGCCACGCAGCGAGGCGCGCCATCACAGACGAGCGCGTCAGCAGGTGGTCGGGCAACACAGGCAGCGTCAGCTTGGCGGAAAGCACCGGCAAACCAACCACAGGTTCAGCTTCCGTAGATTGATGCGTTCCAACCACAGGTTCAGCTTCCGTAGATTGATGCGTTGAAAAGAATGGTGTACGTGACGCTTGGTTCGACACAAAATTTCACTTTCGGCGCAAAAGCCTGAATTTTTTGTGCAAAAACCCTGAATTTTTGGCTTGACAGACCTTCCTCGGCTCAAAAGATCGTCTCTGCGTGCAGAATGACTTCTACTGCCGGGCAGAAACCATGGTATCGCCCTCTTCCAGAACAGCGCTGGGCACCCTACGGAATGTAGACCACACAAAATTCCGAAGATTGACCCTGAACGTTTGTACAAATCCCTGAATTTTACCCTGACTTTTCTGCGACAATTTTCGGGATTTTGCACCTACAATTTTTGTAATCATAACACATCTTGCTTCATACACATTGCGGCAGCGATGAGGGCCTGGTGTTTGTGCTGAATGGTAACTGTATCTGAAGAAGAAGGCGTGAGTACGTGCATGTCGTTGCACAAGGGTGGCCACATAAAATGTCTACGAACCCCAAAAACAGTGCGCCATGGGCGAACCGATTGATCCGGCTCGGCTCATTCCCGGTGCATACCTGCCATACGTCAATCTGGCCGGGATGGACCTGACGGGGATGAATCTACGCAATATTGACCTGTACAGGGCAGACCTGCACAACACAATCCTGGTCGGCGCCGACCTGCAAGGTGCCAACCTCACCGCTGCGTATCTGGCTGGCGCCAACTTGCAACGCGCCAATCTGCGGGACGCCACGCTGGTGGGCGCTTACCTCGGCAAGGCCAACCTGGAGTGGGCCAATCTGCGCTATGTGAATCTGCGCGGCGCCGACCTGACAGGCGCTCGGCTCTACGAAGCCAATTTGGTGGGCGCCATCGCCGACAACCTGGCCGAACTGCTGTGGAGATCGCAGCAGCAGACAGATCTGTAACTGAATTCACACACTTCCACTGGTTCGAGCTCTACCGATTCGATCGGAGTTCAAATGGAGAAAGCACCGATGCAACCACAATTCGCACAACACCCGTTCACAAAACACCGGGCGGTATGCTGCCGGCGAGTAGCCGATGCAGTATCGCTGGCACTCTTGCTGTGGGTACTCCTGTTGGTGGGCATCCCTGCCCGCGCCCAGGCAAACAGCCAATGGGATAATCGGTTTGGCCCCCCCCCTGCCGGGCTTGGCGCGAATGGTCTAGTGTACGCCTTGCTCACGCATCCTGATGGCTCCATCTATGCAGCAGGTCAATTTACGCAGGTTGGTTCAGTTGCAGCCAATAATATTGCCAGGTGGGATCCGGCGACGGGGACGTGGTCTGCGCTGGGCAGCGGGCTGACTATCGCTGCCGGTACGGGTACTCCTGAAGTCGTGGCCATGGATGTTGATGCGGCTGGCAAAATCTATGTAGCTGGCCGCTTTGATGAAGCTGGCGGTAATTTCGTCAGGAATGTAGCCATGTGGGATCCAGCCACGCAGCAATGGTCGTCGTTGGGGACTGGGGATGGCGTTGGCGTTAACACGAACGTTCAAGGCTTGGCAGTGGGCGGTAATGGTTTTGTCTATATTGGCGCAAGTACAGCGCTCAACGAGGCAGGGGGTGTGACTGTCCGCCAAACGGCGCAGTGGGATCCAAGCACCCAAACATGGTCACCTGTCGGTACTGTCGGTACTGGCGGGTCGGGGGTTGTTCGTAGAATAATTGCCGACAAGAACAGCCGCCGCGTCTATTACGTTGGCTCCTTTACGAATTTTCCTGGGTCCAGTCAGAGCGTCAGCGTTGGCAGTGTTGGCCTCGCGGTCTGGAACGCCGATACCTCTGCTTGGTCTGCGCTCGGCCAAGGTGTCGTGCGTGAAGGGGAAAGCAGCTCTTCGGTCGGCAACATATACGCTGGTAGGGTGGATGCGGACGGAAATTTCTACCTTGGGGGGGCATTCACGCATGCGATCCAGCCGAATGGGACCAAGATTGCGGCCAACCGGATCGCCAAGTGGAACCCGAGTACGCAGCAGTGGTCCGCCATTGGAGGAGGCATTGCACCGAACGGTACGACGTCTACGGTGCCTAGGGCATTTCTGTTCGAGGGGAACAACCTGATCGTCGCCGGCAATTTTGCAGGCGCTACTGCTGGTGGTGTGACGGTCAACCACATCGCCAGGTGGGATGGGCAGAACTGGTCAAACTTGGATGGGGGGATAACAAGCGGTTCTGTGGTCAACTCGCTGGCAGCGGACGCTGCCGGGAATATCTATGCAGGCGGCGCTTTCACCACCGTGGTCACGGCGACCGCCGCCAGTAATCTCGGCGTCTGGACGGGTGCGTCATCGCTCGCCTGCACCAACCCACCGGTGGTCAGCAGCAGTGATAATACACAGGGCGCATCATTGCGCTGGGCAGTGGGCTGCGCCAATGCCGGCGAGACGATCACTTTTGACACTGCGGTCTTCAGCGTGCCCACCACGATCACGCTGGCGAGCCAGATCGAGATTACCAAAAGTCTGACCATTTCCGGCACAGGTGCGGCGAATGTCATCCTCAGCGGCGGCGGCGCCACGCGCGTCTTCTTCATCAATCCGAACCTGGACGGGCCAGTCACCCTCAAGGGAATGATGATTCGAGACGGCTATGTGACGGGTAATCCGACGCTAACTAGCCCACCTGAGGCGGGCAAGGGCGGCGGCATCTGGAAGGGTGATAAAACCGTTCTGCACATCGAAGGGGTTGACTTTCTCAACAATGTCGCCTCACGCGGCGGCGCAGTTGCCATGGACGATCGAGATATAACGTGGGCAACGGTGTTGGTGTCAGTAGACAAGAGCAACTTCATCAGCAACACGGCAGATGAGAACGGTGGCGGTATCTACACTACCGGCCCGCTGACGCTGACCAACAGTTCGTTCTACAGCAACACGGCCCGCGTCAACACCTTCAGTGAGGGCGGTGCCATCTATGCCGCGAACGCGCCCGTCTCCATCACTGGTGGTGAGTTCATCAGCAACCGCGCCCGCAGCGATGGCGGCGCAATCAGCAACAGCGGCGCGCTCACAATCCGCAACGGGTACTTCTATACCAACACGTCCGACGCCGACGGTGGCGCCATCTACGTCAACAACGCCCCTGTGACCATCACTGACACCCTGTTCGACGAGAACTGGGCAGGGGGCGAAGGCGGCGCGCTCTACACCGCTAACAATGACTCTCTTTCAGTGCTCGTGGGTGTGGAGGCGCGCAACAACCGCGCCGATTACGGCGGCGCCCTGAAGTTGGGCACACCGGCGTCCATTGCGGGCAGCGCCTTCATCAGCAACGTGGTGAGCGATGAGGGTGGCGGCGCCAAGTTCAACAACACGCTGGTGATGACCGACACGGTCTTCAGCGGCAACCGCGCCGACGATGGCGCGGGCTTCTGGGTGGATGACATCACCGTAGGCGTCAACATCACTGTCACCGGCAACAGCAGCGCGGATGAAGGCGGCGGCTTCAAGAATGATGGTGGCGACATGCGCATTGACGGGCTGTTCCTGGCCGACAACAGCAGCACCGATGAAGGCGGTGGCTTCTACAATCGCGGCATGCTAGAACTAGCCAATGCTGAGATCGCCCGCAACAGCGCCACCAATCATGGCGGCGGCATCTATACGCGGCGTCCACTCACCATCACCCACAGCGCCCTCGCCGAAAACCAATCCGACCGCATGGGTGGCGGTCTGTACACCAATGACAAGAATTATCGCGCTGTGGTGATGGAGACCACCTTCTACAGCAACACGGCAGGCGTCGACGGCGGCGCGGTCTACAACCAAAGCAACCTACACATCATCAACAGCACGCTCACCGGCAACAGCGCGCAGCAAGGTGGCGGCTTGTTTGGCGGCTATCAGTTTTTTGCCGGTTTTCCTGCCTTTTCCTATGCCTCGGTTCTGGACATGGTCAACGTCACGATTGCCGCCAATCAGGCCATTACCGGCAGCGGCCTGTACGTGGATGCCAACGGGACATTGACCTCGACCAACCGCATCACCAATACCCTGCTCGTCAATGGCATCGGTGGCGAAGACATTACCGGTCCCGGCGCGGTCACCGGCAGCAACAACCTCACCGGCATGCTTGTGCTTGGCGCGCTGCAAGACAACGGTGGCAGCACCTGGACGATGCTGCCCGGCCGAGCGGCCATCGACGCGGGCACAAACGCTGGCTGCCCCGCCACCGATCAGCGCGGCGTGAGCCGTCCGCGCGGCGCGGCCTGCGATATTGGCGCCGTGGAAATGGCGGACACCCGCCTATCCAGCTTGACCATCAACCCCGGCGTATTGTCGCCGACCTTCATCAGCAGCACGTTTGCCTACACTGCCCTGGTCGGCTATAGCGGCACGCCGATGATCATCACATCGACAGCTGCGGTCAGCGCGCATACCGTCACCGTGCGGGTGAGTCAAAACGGTGGCGCGCCAGCGGCCTGTACCGGTTCACCGGTCAGTTGCCCGCTGGCGGTGGGGGTGAATGTCATCACCAGCACGGTCACCGCCGCCGACGGCAGCAGCAGCGACTATGTGGTCACCGTGACGCGACTCCCCTCCAGCAACGCTGACCTGAGTGCGCTGGCGCTGAGCAACGCCACGCTCAACCCTGGCTTCACCCCTGGCAACAGCAGCTACACGGCGACGGTGGCCAACGCCATCACCGGCACGGCCGTGAGCGCCACCCTCAGCGACCCGGGCGCCACCCTCACTGCGGTGCAGGTTGCCGCCAACGGCGGCACGCCCGTCGCCTGCCCTGCACCG
>CAIRNL010000021.1 GCA_903879975.1 uncultured Chloroflexota bacterium
CATCGCCGTCCCCGACGCAGCCCAGGGTGGTTTGAAGGCGCCGTCGCAGATCATCAACGATCGCGATTGGCGACTCTTCCAGGAACTGGCCATCCAGGCCGACCTGATTATTACAACCGGCCGCTATTTGCGCGACTATGCTGCGGGCAAGGCGCAAGAGATTCTGCGCGTTTACGACGACCCGCGGTTCGCCGATCTCCAGGTATGGCGCGCGGCACAGGGGCTCTCGCCCCAGCCGGATCTGGCAGTTGTCAGTAGCAGCCTCGATTTCCCCATCCCCGCTGCGTTGCAGCACGGTGGCCGGCGGGTCGTCGTCGTCACCGACGCGCGCGCGGACAGGAAACGGGTGGCGGCGCTGGAAGAACAACTGGGCCAGGTCCTCGTTGCCGGCCAGGCCGGCGTGGAAGGGGCGACCTTCGTGGCACGCATGGCCGAGGCAGGCTATCGCCTGATCTACTCGGCAGCAGGACCGAAGATCGCGCACATGCTGCTCAGTGGCGGCGTGCTCGACCGCCTCTATGTCACGCAGGTCCACCGTGTACTGGGCGGTGCCCCTGTTTCCTCGCTTGTCGAAGGCGCGCTGCTGGAGCCGGCCATCCCGCTGCCGCTGCAGACGCTCTACTACGATGTGCACGGCGCCAGCGGGGCTGGACAGTTGTTCGGCTGTTATGGGCGATGAACGGGGCAGGCGCCACGAGCAGTAGGATGCGATGGTGGGTTTGCATGCCACGCCAATGTGACGATAATGGAATGCAATTTGTCCGGCTTCTGGCCACCCTGGCTCGGGGCCGGGTCTTTTTGGGGAGAAGTTGGGGAACGAAACTGTCGTACGTCTATGCGTGCTGAGGATGTCTGTCTCCGCTGTGGTGCGTGTTGTGCTCATTTCCGCGTCTCCTTTCACTGGTCTGAGGCCGACCCGGAGCAGGCCGGCGAAGTTCCGCCGGCGCTGACCGTCCCGATCGATCTGCATCGCGTCGCCCTGCGCGGGACGGACGCGCGACCGGTGCGCTGTGTCGCGCTGGAGGGCGACGTGGGCAGTTGCGTCTCCTGTTCAATCTATGCGCAACGCCCATCCCCCTGCCGCGATTTTGCCGTGTCGTGGGCCACCGGCGCGCCGAACGAGCGTTGCGACCAGGCACGTGCGGCCTGGGGGCTGCCGCCGCTGACGATGGAGGAGGTACGGAATCCTCTCCTGATCCGCCTCACAGAGCCGCCGGCACAGCCAACACTCGATACGCCGGAGACAGCGGCGGATTCAGACATTCGCAAGGTTCCCTGACCGCTCACTGCGCCTGATGGCCAGCGCCTCCTCGACGATAGGTGCCCACTAGGACGGGAAACGCTCCGGCGCCGCGCTTCCAGCCGCCGACTTGGAGAGGATGTCGCCGCGTAGGATCGTGGCATGCTGGCGCGTCATGCCAGGCACGCCCCAGGGGACTGCCGTCCGTGTCAGGCAGTACAGCCGATGGATGAGTCTCCGGCGTGCGGCGCAAGTACCTGCTATTGTTCTCGTTCCAGGAACGGTTGGCCACCGGCCATGGCGCCGACGATGAGCAACGGTTCCTCGCCGCG
>CAIRNL010000022.1 GCA_903879975.1 uncultured Chloroflexota bacterium
ACGTTGGCGCTCAATGCTGCTATCGTGCCGGCACTCCAGCAATACCGCGACCAATACAAGCCCAGCGAATTCCTCTTCGAGTGCACGCCGCGCAACCTGGAATACGTATTAGAAGAACTCGGTGAAAAGGCCGGCGTCCGCTATGTGCAGGTGGGCTTTGAGGCACTGCGTTGGACGTGCGCAGTGCGCGACTATCGCAATAATATGCCCGAAGATGTGCTGCGTCAGAAGATGGGGCTCAGCAAGATCTCCTGGCGTGAAACGCGCGAGAAGATTTTTATCCTTGCCGGACGCTGATCCGGCTCGCCTCCCCTCAGGAATCGAGAATCATGACCGACGATCTGCGCGGCAAGACTGCTGTCATCACGGGCAGCGGGCGCGGCATTGGCCGTGGCATCGCACTGGCGCTGGCCCGGCGCGGATGCAATATTGTCGTCAATTACTTCCGCCACCGCGAAACTGCCGAGGCGACTGCCAGCGCTATCGAAGCCCTTGGCGCACAGGCCACGGCAGTCAAGGCACATGTGGGCCGTGATGCGGAAGTACAGGCGCTGATACAGGCGGCGATAGATCGTTTCGGCACTGTCGATATTTTCGTGGGCAACGCCGCCAGCGGGGTGCTCAAACCGATTATGGAAATCGACGACAAGGCCTGGGATTGGACGGTCGACATCAATGCCCGCAGTATCCTCGTCGGCGTGCAGGCAGCTGTGCCCTACATGCGCCGCGCCGGCTGGGGACGCGTGATCACCGTTACCAGTATCGGTAGCCGGCGCGTCTTCCCTGAGTACGGGATCGTCGGTGTGAGCAAGGCTGCTATCGAGGCGCTGACGCGCTATCTGGCTGTGGAGCTCGTGCCGCACAATATCATCGCCAATTGCATCAGCCCTGGTGTTGTGATAACGGGCGCGCTTGACTTCTTCCCGCACCGTACAGAAATGATCGCATACGCTGAGCAGAATACACCCGCCGGACGCCTCGTCACGCCGGAAGATGTGGGCGAAGTGGCTGCCTGGCTTTGCACCGATGCGGCGCGCATGATTGTCGGCCAAACTATCGAGATCGATGGCGGCTACAGCCTGCTGGCGAGGTAGGATCCGTCCCTGCCCAGCGCGCATCCTCCGTTGTATGGCTCGCATAGACTCTGAAAGCTGCTGCCTCGATTCATCCATCGCCTTCCCCATCGTCGGCGCCTTGCAGGGCCGCCTTACTCATGGCGATGCGCGGGAAACGGCTGTGGTCAAACTCGTGTAGACGCTCCGCCCCCAACGCCGTGATTTCCCAGTGGATCTGTTCGGCTGCTGCACGAAAGGGTGCAATCGCCACACCTTGGCAGACGGGCGGCAGTGTGCGCAGTCGAGGCAAGCCACGCCGGAACATTTTGACAGCGCCACCCCAGTTGTTGCGTTCGATCTGCAGAAAGGCCACGCCAATCTGTAGGATGCCTTGGTACATCTCCCGCACCGGCCGCTCCTCTGCCAGCCATGCCTGCTCTAACAGTTCATGCTGCTCGAAATACTCGCCCTGGTTGAACACTTCGATCCCGTGGCGCGCCATGTTGCTCAGCGGCGCCTCCCAGCC
>CAIRNL010000023.1 GCA_903879975.1 uncultured Chloroflexota bacterium
GACACAGGGCTTGCCTGCGCCTACACGGTCGCGGAACTTTTCCGGGAGATGCTGGCGCGCTTTGCCGATACGCCTGCCTCTTCTCCGACTTTTTCAGCCGGACTGGTGATCGCGCACCATCTGGATTTGCTTGGGCAGACAATGGCATTGGCCCGCAGCGCCGAGCAGGCAGCCAAGGCGGTAGAGGGCAAAGACGCCCTGGCGATTACGCTCAGCAAACGCAGCGGCGCAGACCGCACCGTTGCCGGACATTGGAGTACGCTGGTACCGCGTCTGGAAGCGTTGATCAACCTCGTACTCGCCGATAAGGTGCCGGCAGGCGCTGCGTACGACCTTCGCGATCTGGCAATTCGCCTGGATGCAGCAAATGACGAGCATCTCCTCAAAATACAGGAGATCGAAATAGAGCGCATCCTCCAGCGAAAGCATGGCCAGCAGGGGACACAACCACTCCGTGGCGATGCGACGATCGGCGATCTTCTGGAACATACCCGACCGCTCGAAAAAGATTCTGCACTGCGCTTTGCCGAAACGTTGATCATCGCCGACGTATTGGCCGACGCGCAGAGACTGTCCGGTGTGACGCCAGCAGAACTGACTGCGTGGCACCATGCAGCCATACAAAGGGCGAGAAAACCGCAGAACGAAATGGAAAGAGAGGGGGCAGCATGAGGGAAGGAATGAAATCGTGGATCGTCACGCCGCGAGATCCAGTGATTGTGCGTGATGGACGGCCCTTCGGGCCAGACCCTGGAGCGCGCTCAGAAAGCCTGCCGTTTCCCTATCCTTCGACAATCGCAGGAGCAGTTCGCACGAGACACGGCCAACAACATGGAGGATTTGGCACAGGCGGTGTCACGCCGGATTCAGTGTTGTCGCTCTCTGTACAAGGCCCTTTCCTCGTTCAGTTGGCGGATCACCAGAGCACAGACGGCACACAGCTGCTGCTGCCTGCCCCGCATGACGCTCTGCTGCTCCAGAAAACAGCAACAATGCCCGTTGAGCGTAGCAGGCTTCGCCCTCTGGCCGTTGACAGCGAAGCCCACAGTGACCTACACGACACAGATGCAGCATTATGGTATGTCGGTATGGCTGCGCCAGACAAGTCAAAGCCGTACTCGAAAGCCCCGACATTTTGGTGGTGGCCAGCCTATCAGGCGTGGCTTGAGGACCCTCAAGATGGGGCGATCGACGATGCGATGCTCGGAATCCGCGGGCTGGTCAAGGAACGTCGCGTCCATGTGCGGATTGATGCAGACAGTGGGAGTGCTGATGAGGGATTCCTGTTTCAGACAAGCGGCCTGGAGTTCAGCCAGCAACTGCGCAGAAATGGGTCATCCCTCCCGCAATGGGCACTAGCGGCCACCAAGACGTACGGGATCTATGTTGCGACCCAAGCGAACATCAGCGCAGGGGTCGGCTCCCTGGGTGGCGAACGGCGTACAGTTTTCTGGCAGAGAGCGGAGCGGATTGGCACACACACCTGTCCTGAGGAGATCAAAAAAGCCATCAGCCAGGCAAAAGCATGTCGAATGATCCTGGCAACCCCGGCACTCTTCGCCGATGGATGGAAGCCGCGCTTCGATTGGCTTGGAATCTCAGGCCTGCAGGTGGCGGTCAAGGCGGCTATCGTCAATCGGTACGATGTTGTTTCCGGGTGGGACTATGCAGCCCAACGACCGAAGAAGACGCGGCGGCTGGTTCCTGCGGGTGCCGTCTATTATCTCTCCCTGGCAGGCAGCGACGCAGGCGCAATTGAACAGTTCATCGACCGCGTCTGGTTCCAGCCGGCAAGCGATGCAGAGCAGGATCGGCTTGACGGTTTTGGGACAGCGCTGCTTGGGACCTGGAATGGCAAGCAAACCAAACAGGAGGTGCAGCAATGACCGACGACAAACCGGGCCTGCCCCCGCCCATTGTGCGGCGTTCTGATGAGGATTTGAAGCGAGTACGCGTGACGCGCAGCTATGAGGTGATCACCCCCCTCTTTGGCGGTGGCGCCGAACCGCAGAAAGCAGACGAGGTCACTGTCGTGCGCGGGAGCGAGGTGCGCGCCCAACTTCGCTTCTGGTGGCGTGCCATGCGTGGCGGCAGATTTGGGGGCGACCTCGCCAAGATGAAAGCGCATGAAGACGAGATATGGGGAACAGCGGCCAGACCCGATCTGCCACAAGCACCGACCGCGCGAACTGGTCAGACTGCGGATCGTGCGGCCTGCGAAAACCCCAAGAGACCGCCTGCCGTGCAGCTGGCTCTAACGATTACGAATGCCGGCAGGCCCATGACAGTGACCGCCAAGAGCGGCAGGAGGAAGGGACAGCAAGTCAACATCGGTGATCCCGAATCCCCGTACAGCTATGTGGCGTTTGCGCTCAGGGAGAAGCAAGGAAAGGTGATCGAAGGGGTCAAATTCGACCTGAACCTGACCTATGCCAAGGCGCACGCCGACGATGTCGAGGCGGCGATCTGGGGGTGGGAGACTTTTGGGGGGATTGGCGCACGCACGCGGCGCGGCTTTGGTGCCCTCGCTTGCACCAACGTCAGCGGCGCCCTGCCCGCAACCCCCGAATCTGTGGAAGACTGGATCTTTGGCCAGGCGCAGAAATATCGTGCAACCGGCAAGTGGCATGACAGCGTCCCACATCCTCTCTATGGGCAAATACGACGCGTCCCGCAGCCATTCGACGACCCCATGAAGGCCTGGGTATATTTGTTTTCGGCGTTGCGCGAGTTTCGTCAATACCGCATCGACAAACATACCGGCAAGTACAGCCCCTATGGGCGCAGCGTCTGGCCAGAACCGCGTGAGATTCGACGGCTGGCTTCAGTGAAAGGGGGAAAGGTGAGGGGAGTGCCGGCAGCCGGGAAATTCCCGCGCGCTGTCTTTGGCATGCCGATCCTCTTCCAGTTCAAGGATGAGCCGATTGGCCCTGCCACGCTCAAACCGAGCTCGCACGATCGCCTGGCCAGTCCACTGATTTTGCGTCCGCTGAAATGCGCCAATGGTGCGTGCGTGGCGCTGGCTGTGCGGCTCAAGACCCCAGAATTGCCGCCAGGCAGCCACCTGGAACTTGACGGCCACCCGGTGGCCTCCCAGTTGTCTGCGGCTGATGCCACCGCAATTCCTCCGCTCGACACGCAAACAGATGTGCTGGGCGCATTCCTGGCCTGGCTGGTCAAAGGAAAGGACCGTTAACACCATGCAAGCCAAACTCTATTTTGTTCATGCGATGACGCCACTCCATGCTGGGACCGGCCAGGGCGTCGGCGTCATCGATCTGCCAATTGCGCGCGAGAAGGCAACCGGCATCCCCTATCTCCCGGGCTCCTCTGTCAAAGGCGTGCTGCGTGACGCAAGCCAGTCGGCCAGGAGCACAGAGACGATTGCCGTATTTGGTCCGGACACGGAGAAGGCGTCGGAGCACGCGGGTGCCCTGCAAGTGACAGATGCCCGTCTGCTCTTGCTGCCGGTGCGCAGCCTGCGCGGCACCTATGCATGGGTGACATCCCCCCTTTTGCTGCGACGCTTCCAACGTGACGGTGAGTATGCAGAGAAAACGGTCGATCTTCCCGGCGGGATTCCGGTGCCCAAAGAACCGGGTGTTTGCCTGGTGTCTCCGGATGACGAGCAGACCCGCTGTGCCATCACCGAGGGATCGGGCGCGGAGCGAATGGTCTATCTGGAAGATCTCGACCTCAAGGCGAAGGCTGATGGGGATGCGGGCAAGTGGGCCGAGGCGATTGCAGGCAACACACTTGGCAAAGAGACGGAATGGGGAAAGCTGTTCAGGGCGCGCTTTTGTATTGTCCACGACGATACCCTTGGCTTTCTGATGGAGACGGCGACCGAAGTGGTGGCGCGCATCAAGATTCAGGACGCGACCAAGACGGTGCAGCGTGGCGGGCTTTGGTACGAAGAAGCGCTACCGGCTGAGAGCATTCTGGTGGGTATATTTGGCGCGCAGGCGGTTGAAAAGTCTGGGGCCAAGCCCGACACAGCCTTTGCACATCTCAAGACGCTGCTCAAGAAGCCGCTGCAATTCGGCGGCAATGCGACGGTTGGCCGCGGGATCTGCCGGGTGTATCTTGGCGGGAAAGCGTAAGGGGGCGGACGATGGAAGAGCAACAAATGGTCATGCGGACTCGCGAGCAGGAATATGCCAGAGATGTCTTCGGGCGGGTACGTGACTTCGGCGCAAAGTATGCCAAGGGATCCGCCGAGCGCAAGAAGTACGGTTCTATGGCCCACAAATTGCCGGTTTTGGTGCGGACGGCGGGTCTTGCGCAGGCGCTGGCTTTCGTCTGGTCGCGCGGCGACACGGCGCAGGAGCAACTGCTCAAGGATCTGGCAGCCACGGTGGGCAGCAAGGGTGACCTGGACGACTTTTTGAAGCAGAGCCGCGACCTGGCCTTTTATGAGTACATGCGCCTTTCGCAGAAAGTGATGGCGGCGCTGCTCTGGTACAAGCGTTTCGCCGAGTCGGTGTTGGGGGTGCAAGCCGGCGAGGACGATGACGAAGGCGGTGACTCATGAGCATCCAGACGCGCCGTGTCGTGCTACAACCACTCAAGGCGGATCGCGCCGAACACGCCGGTCTCTGGCTGGAGAAGTACCTGGAAAATCAGGAGCGCAAGGCCTACGGCGAGGACGATGCAAAAGATACCGCACGCCATCAACTGATGCATGAGTCCACGAAGATAAAAGTGCCAGAAGGCTATGGCGAATTCTTCCGTCGTTGGGAATCGGCGCTGGCCGAGCTGAGCGGTGTGGTCGTCCGGCGCTATGCACGGGCGACGGGCCGTGTGATTGTGGGGTTGGGTGCAGAGAGCGCAAGCGAGACGGCGATCACGCTGCACCACACCTTCGGGGTACCTTTTCTGCCCGGCAGTGCGCTCAAGGGCCTGTCGGCGTTCTATGCGCGCAATTATCTCCAGGATATGGGATGGCGCCTGAACGAGCAAGGCAAGCCGGGTGAGGCCTATTGCAAGCTTTTTGGGGATACGGCGCGGGCCGGATGTGTCACATATTATGACGCCTATTCTGTGCCTGAACGTACGCCTGGCAACAAGGTTCTGCACACCGACACAATCACCGTGCACCATGCTGAATACTACCAGGGCAAAAACGCTGCGCCGGCTGACTGGGACAAACCGATTCCAATCCCATTCGTGAGTGCAAGCGGCATCTACCTGGTCGCTCTGGGTGGCGCCGAGCCAGAGTGGGTGGAGGCAGGGCTGACGATTCTAGGGATGGCGCTGGAAGAGCTTGGTATTGGTGCCAAGACATCGAGCGGTTACGGACGGATGAGGCTAACCGAATCGTTGCAGGCGGCGAAAGCGGAGCCGAGGTGGGTCGCACCAGCGCCCAGCAGCCAGGTTGCCCCGAGTGTAACAGCGCAATCCCCCCAGCCAGTCATTTCACCTCTCGCGCCTGGGCGCCAACGCGGCACTGTCATGAACGTCAAGGGAAGCTATGCGTTCATCCAGCCCGATGCAGGTGGCAGACCGGTGTTCGTGCATGAAAGCGCCATGCAGCCGCAGAACCAGCCGCTGCGTGCTGGTCAACGCGTGGAATACACAATTGGACCAGGCAAGAAGCCAGGTGATACGCAGGCAGTCGATGTGATGATTGTCGGATAGGCTTCTGGTACTCGGCGCAGATAGCAAGGCATAGGCCTCGGGTGTGCCTGTGTCCTGCCCGTTCCATATGGTCTGCCGTCGTGGCCCGATGAGACCGGAAAGCACAAAGGAAACACACAAAGGAGAAGCTGTGCTACTGCTGAATTTCACGCATCCGCTGACAACGGAACAGGAACGCTGGATCGAGGCTGTGGCAGGTCGAAAGATCGAGCGGACGATTGCGGTGATGCCCCAGTTTGAGGAGGAAGGTCCGTTTACCGCGCAGACGGAGGCACTACTGGATGGCGCGGGTCTATCCCCGGAAGAGTGGCAGACTACGCCGATGATCGTGAACCTTCCGGGTTTTGCACCGGCGGC
>CAIRNL010000024.1 GCA_903879975.1 uncultured Chloroflexota bacterium
CGTTCCCAGTGATCAGCAGCGGCGACAGGTTGGCACGAGCCGCATAGAGTCCAGCTGTGAAGCCTGCCGGGCCGCTGCCGATGATAATTACATCTTCGACCGGGTTGCCGCCATTGGCGCTATGCCCGTTGGTATTGCTCATTTTTCTGTGCTCCTTCCACTCACTATATTTTTCATAGTGAATTATACGCAAGCAGGGTCGTGCCGTCAAGCAGCGCCGGCCGTAGGGTTACGTTAGCGAATTTTTGGAGAGAGCGTTCCTGACACTGGGCACACCCATCATGAGAGGACGAGTGTCGCCTGCTCGGTGCCACAGACAGGGCCGACAAATTTGGAGCTACACACGTGCAGGCGCGGTTACGCAGTGCAGAGCCGATGGGCTTGGCGCTGGCGGCGCCCCCAAGGCCACCACGGAGACTGCAGCCAGGGCTGCAGTCTCGGCACGCAGGATACGCGAGCCGAGGCTGACCACTTGCCAACCGCTTGCTGCCGCACCGGCCACCTCTTCTGCCGTCAGCCCGCCCTCCGGTCCAACCAGCAAGGCAACAGCCGGCTGCACCTTGTCACCAGCCAGGGAAAGCGCAGCGACAGCGGCAACCAGATTCTGTGCGCCAGCGGCTTCTTCCCACGCTACAAAGCCACAGCTGGCAGCCGGCACTACAAGCTCTTGCCACTCAATCGGATCGGCCAGTTCTGGCAGGCGGCTTCGCCCGCACTGCTCGACGGCCTCGCGGATCACGGCCTGCCAGCGGCCATACTTCTTACGCAGGGCAGCAGTTGGGCGCACGACGCTACGTGCGCTGACAACCGGCACAAACCGGGTCACGCCCAGTTCAGTGCCCTTCTGCAATATCCACTCAAATTTGTCCTGCTTGAGGCTACACTGGAAGAGGGAGAGAATACGCGTCGGATCGCCGGCACACGGGCGATCGTCGACAACCTGGCCAGAGGCGCTCCGTGGAGTGACAACCTGCAGTTCGACAAGATACTCACGGCCGTCCCCGTTGATCGCAACAATCGATTGACCGGGGGCAAGGCGCAACACTGTGGCCAGTTGGTGGGCAATTGGCGCCAGCGAGCAGGAGGTGCCGGCGACGAAGGGCTGCTCGACGAAGAAGCGATAGCGCGCCTGCCACGCGTTGCCGATCATGGGCTATTCCTTGCGCACGACCAGTGCGACCCAGTCACCTTCCTGCTTGCGGTCGACCAGCCGGCAGCCGTGGCGCTGGGCAGCGTCCACGACCATGGCTGCGCGTTCCTCGATGATCCCGGCCAAAATCAAATGCCCACCCGGCGCCAGCGGTTCAGCCAGCGGCGGGTAGCCATACTCCGCATCGAAGAGTTTGACCAGCACTTCGGCGAGAATATTCGCGACGACAAGATCGAACGCACCTTCACAGCCGGCTGGAACACTGCCCGCCGTCACGATCATGCTGCTGGCCGGCACGCCGTTGAGCGCTGCATTCTCGCCAGCAACCTCGACGGCAATCGGGTCGATATCGGTGGCCAGGACGGTCGCCGCGCCCAGTTTGTGGGCTACGATGGAGAGCACGCCGCTGCCGGTGCCAATGTCGAGCACGCGGCTGCCCGGCCTGACAATATCCTCCAGTGCAACGATGCACAGACGCGTGCTAGGGTGTAGTCCGGTGCCAAAGGCCATTCCCGGGTCAAGTTCGACCAGGATATCGCCCGGTACAGGTTCAACTGCTTCCCAACTCGGCTTTAGCAGAATATGGCAACCGACGCGCAGCGGCTTATAGAATTTCTTCCAGGCGTGCGCCCAATCTTCCTCGCGTACCAAGCGGATTTGCGGTTCAGGAATGGGATAAATGCGCGACAGGAACCACAGCCCCTCTTCAATCTGCTGACGGGTCTGTCCGCCGCGCTTGCCCGGCTTGATGTACGTCTTGACCGTGAGATGGAATTCGCCGGCGATAGGCTGGCCAAAATCGTCGTAGCCGGTCGTTTCAATCACAGCCCCACCGCCACTTGCCTCGCCGGCCTCGGTATCCTCGTCGTAGCCGCCGCCGTTAAAGCGGTTAAAGAGTTCACTGACAGCTTCCGCTGCCTCGGAGTCACATTCGACCGCAATTTCGAGAATTTCGCCGTTGATCATAGCCGTGTGTTGTCAATCGGAGCCGAACAGGCGGTCAAAGAAGCCCTTCGAGTCTTCGCGCGTGCCACTGTCACCGAAAGTCTTGGCAAGCTGGCGGAAGAGATCTTTCTGCTCTGGCGTGAGCTTCGTCGGCACGTCGACACGCACGTTGATGAGCATATCGCCGCGGCCATTGCGCTGCAGGTGCGGTATGCCCAGGCCGCGCTTGCGGAACTGTGCGCCCGTCTGTGTACCAGCGGGAATTTCCAGCATTTCCTGGCCGCCATCCAGGGTCGGAATATTCACCGTTGCCCCCAGAGTAGCCTGTGCCACGTTCACCGGCATTTCGAGCAACACGTCGCTGCCGTTGCGCACGAAGAACTGGTGCGGTTCCACTGCCACGACGACGTAGAGATTGCCGGCCGGGCCACCCAGTTGCCCGGCCTCACCTTCGCCAACCAGCCGAATACGCGTCCCGTCGTCCACGCCGGCCGGCACTTTGACATTGATCTTGCGTGTGACACGCACATATTTGCGGCCACGGCACTTGGTACAGGGGGATGGGATCACCTCGCCCGTACCGCTGCATGTTGGGCAGGGAGAAGCAGTGACGATGGCGCCGAAAAGCGGGCTTTGCTGCCGGCGCTTGACCTCACCCGTACCATTACAGCTTGCGCAGGCGACAGGTGCAGTAGGCGGTTCAGCGCCAGAGCCGTGACAGCGATCGCAGGCCTCCATACGCGGAATCTCCAGTTCCCGCTCGGTGCCAAAGATGGCTTCCTCAAAACTCAGACGGATGTCGGCGCGCAGGTCTGCGCCGCGACGCGGTTGGCGGCGATTGCCCGATGAGGGGCGGCCGAAGCCGCTGAAGAGTTCCTCAAAGATGCTGCCCAGGTCGCCGAAGCCGCTCATATCGCCGTACCCAGCCGCCCCCCCTCCCTGGAGACCGGCATGGCCGTAGCGATCATAGACAGCGCGCTTGTCGTCGTCAATGAGAACCTGGTAGGCCTCATTGATTTCCTTGAAGCGTATCTCGGCGTCGGGCGCCTTGTTGACGTCCGGATGGTATTGTTGTGCCATCTTGCGGAATGAGCGCTTAATCTGATCCTTGGTTGCGTCGCGCGGTACACCGAGCAACTCGTAATAGTCTTGCTTATCCATCATTCACCATGGCTGCGTACAAAATCAGCGCAGAATCCCTGCACTGATTCGCCGTCTCGGCAAGGTTTCATCCTAGCCGCCGGCGGAATCTATTCCCAGTTGATAATCCATGCACAAAGTCCGGCCAACAGCACGGTAGCGCCAACGAGCGCCACCCACTGCATAGGCTCAAAGCCGACATGCCGGGCGCTGAAATAGAGAATGATCACCATACCAACGGCCAGGATGGCCCAGTTGGACAAAACGGGATGTTCGTACCAGAAACGCTTCAACGATTCCATACTCACCTTACTCAGCTCCAGCGCGCGGCAGATGCTGTATGTCCGCCGCCAATTCGCTCCAGATTGCGTCCAGTTGAGCATACAATTCGACCGGCGAGCCGCTGTTGTCGATCACCCGATTGGCCTGCCTGACCTTCTCTGCCTGAGGCGACTGAACGGCCATACGGCGCCGTGCCTCAACTTCGTCCATCCCGCGGCTCCCCATCAGGCGGCTGAGTTGGCTCGACTCGTCGGCCACTACCACCCAGACTTCGTCGCACAGCCGCAGCAGCCGGCCCGATTCCAACAACTTGATCGCCTCGATCACAATCACCGGCGCAGCGACAGCAGCAATCGCCTGCTGTGCCAGCACGAAGACCGCTGGGTGTACAATCGCTTCAAGCTGTGCCAATCGGGACGGATCGGCAAAGACGATGGCGCCCAGTGCC
>CAIRNL010000025.1 GCA_903879975.1 uncultured Chloroflexota bacterium
CCATGGCCACGACCGAGGGCACGCTGGTCGCCTCCTACAATCGCGGCATGAAAGTGTTGAACTCGTCGGGCGGCGTGAAATGCACCGTCATCGGTGATTCCATGCAGCGCGCCCCGGTCTTCGTCTTCGACAGCGCACAGGAGGCGCGCGACTTCGTCAAGTGGGTGCAGGAGAATATCGCCAGGATCGCAGAGGAGGCCGAGGCGACCTCCAGCGTAGCCAAGCTCCAGTACATCGATCCGTATCTGGCCAGCAAGTTCGCCTACCTGCGCTTCAATTATTCCACCGGCGACGCTGCCGGACAGAACATGGTCGGCCGCGCCACCTTTGCGACCAGTTCGTGGATTCTCGACAACTATCCCGGCATTCGCCATTTCTATCTGGAGTCCAATCTGGCGACCGACAAGAAAGCGTCACAGGTCAACGTCATGCACACGCGCGGCAAGCGCGTCGTCGCCGAGGCCACACTCAAGCGGAACGTACTCATCGAGCAGATGCGCGTCGAACCGGAGAGCCTCTTTTATCACAGCAATGTCTCCAACATTGGCGCAATTCTCTCCGGCGCCAACAATAACGGCGCACACTCGGCCAATGGGATCACGGCCATGTTCATCGCCACCGGCCAGGATGTCGCCAATGTGTCCGAGTCCTCGGCCGCCATCATCTACACCGAAATGACGTCGGAGAAGGATCTCTATATTTCCATTACGATCCCATCGCTCATCGTGGCGACCTATGGTGGCGGCACCGGACTGGCCACGCAACGCGAGTGCCTGGAACTGCTCGGCTGCTGGGGGCGCGGCAAGGTCAACCGTCTCGCAGAGATCATCGCCGGCGTTGTGCTGGCTGGCGAGATTTCGCTGGCCTCGGCGATCTCGTCGTCTGACTGGGTGTCCAGCCATGAAAAATACGGGCGCAACCGCTAAAAAAGCCGCGGCCAACCGTCAACGCAGCCACAGCGGGCAAATCCTCCCGACTCGCTGGCGGGCGATTGACAGGTGACGGCTGGCAGCTGTTTCTGTTTTCTTCTTCTCCATATGACTGCTTCGATCGACTTCGCCACCATCGATGATTTCCAGGCCGCCTTGGCTGGCCGTGCCTACATCAGCGATCGCGGGCTGGCGACGGCGCTCTTCCTGGCGCTCAAGCTGGGGCGTCCGCTGCTGCTGGAAGGGGAGGCCGGCGTGGGCAAGACGGAAGTCGCCAAGGTACTGGCTGCATTGCTCGACCGCTCCCTGCTGCGCCTCCAATGCTACGAAGGGCTCGACCTGCAAAGCGCGGCCTACGAGTGGAATTACACCCGGCAGCTCCTCCAGATCCGCCTGATGGAAGCAGCGGGACACCTGCACATCGACGCTGCACAGCAGGAGTTGTTCGGTCCCGACTTCTTACTGAAACGGCCCCTGCTCCAGGCCATCGACAGCGGCCACACAGCGCCCGTCCTGCTCATCGACGAACTCGACCGGGCCGACGAGGAGTTCGAAGCCTTCCTGCTCGAACTGCTCTCCGATTTTCAGATCACGATCCCGGAACTGGGCACGATCAAGGCTGCAGTCCCACCCATCGTCATTATCACCTCCAACCGCACGCGCGAGGTGCATGATGCCTTGCGCCGCCGCTGCCTCTATCATTGGATCGACTTTCCCAGCTACGACAAGGAGCTGGCCATCGTCTCCGCGCGGGCACCCCAGGCTGGCACAGCGCTGGCGCGCCAGATCGTTGCCTTTGTCCAGAGTGTGCGCCGGGAGGATCTCTACAAGCGGCCGGGTGTAGCCGAAACGCTGGACTGGCTGGCTGCGCTCGTTGCCCTGGGCCGGCAGTCACTGGACCGTGCAGCTGTCAGCGACACCCTGGGCGTGTTGCTGAAGTATCGGGAGGATATTGAGCACATCGAGCGGCGCGCCGTTGCCCTCCTCGAAGAGATCGGCAGCCATGATCGAGCCTGAAGAAGCTGGTAGCGCGGGCCTGTCCATCCTCGATCCGCAGGTGCGCTTTGGCCGGATGTTGCGCCGCGCCGGCGTGCCCGTGACACCGGCCCAGCTGGTTGACCTGGCCCATGCACTCGCGTTCGTCGACATACGCAGCAGGGAGGATTTCCGCCTGAGCGCACAGGCCATTCTCGTCAGCCGGCCCGAACACCTGGCCATCTTTGCCGCCGTGTTCGATCGTTTCGGGCGCCGGCCTGCGCAGCACGTGCCGGGTCTGCCGCCCGTGGTGCGCCGGCGCACCACCGATGCAGCGGCCGGCTGGCGTGCAGACGCAGGTACGCTCGACTTGGACGATGAGCCGCACGTTGACCGCACCGCGCGCTACAGTGCAATCGAACGGCTGCGCCAGGCGGACTTCAGCCGGCTCGACGCGCAGGAACTGGCCGCCGTGCGCGCACATCTGGCGGCCATACGCTGGCAGCTACGCCTGCGGCGCACACGCCGCTTCGCAGCACAGGCAGACGGCCAGCAGATCGATCTGCGCCGTACCATGCGCCGCAGCCTGCGCCACGGGGGCGAGCCGCTGCAACTGGCGCGCAGCCAGCGCAAGCACAAGCCGCGACCGCTGGTCGTGCTGTGCGACGTCAGTGGCTCCATGGAGCGTTACAGCCGGGTGCTGCTACAATTCCTCTATGTCGTCGCCAATCGGCTGGCGAGCGTCGAAGCCTTTGCCTTCAGCACACGCCTGTCACGCCTGACACGGCAGCTGCGCTCCAGCACGGTAGACGCCGCACTCGACCGGGCAGTGCTCGCTGTGAACGATTGGGGCAGCGGGACGCGCATCGGCGCGGCGCTACAGGCCTTCAACACCGAGTGGTCGCGGCGCATGCTGGGCCGCGCTGCCATTGTGCTCATCGTCAGCGACGGCTGGGACCGGGGCGATGTCGCCTTGCTCGCGCAGGAGATGGCCCAGCTGCGCCGGCGTGCGCGCTACGTGATCTGGCTCAACCCGCTGCTGGGCGACCCGGACTACGCGCCGCTCGTGCGCGGCATGCAGGCAGCACTGCCATTCGTCGACCGGTTGCTGCCCGTACACAATCTTGTGAGCCTGGAACAACTCGCCGCTGCGCTGCGCAAGTTGACAGGTTGGGGGCGGATCGCCCCATGAGCGAGGAGGAAGACCATGCGTGAGCTCTTGCCTGCCATCGATCGCTGGCGCGCCGAGAAAAAGCAGGTGGCGCTGGCAACGGTCGTCAAGCTCTACGGATCGGCTCCGCTGCCGCTGGGCTCCAAGATGGCGATCTCGTCGGCGGGTGAGATGGCCGGGTCGGTGAGCGGTGGCTGCGTCGAGGCTGCCGTGGTCCAAGAGGGGCTGGCGATTCTCGAAAGTGGCCGGCCCAAGCTGCTGTGCTACGGCATCGCCGATGAGTTTGCGCAGGGTGTTGGCCTGGCCTGCGGCGGCACCATCGAAGTCTGGGTTGAACCATTGGATGCATCATCCACAGCGGGTGCGAACAGGACAGACCCCGCCGTTCAAAAAAAATTTGAGGAAGCTGTGCGGCTTGGACGCCTGGTCGCTCTGGCGACCGCGCTCACCGGCCCGGCTACTGGCGTCAGGCTCCTTCTCCAGCCAGGCGCTGAATCTACTGGTAGACTGGGCGACGCCGCGCTCACCGAGGCTGTACAGGGGCGTGCAGCGGCCTGCCTGGCTGCCCTGCAATCCGCACGGGTCACACTGCAGATCGGCACCGAACCCGCCGAGGTCTTCATCGACGTCCAGCCGCCGCAACCGCGCCTTTTCATCGTTGGCGCAGTGCACATCGCTGCAGCCTTGGTGTCTTTCGCCAACACGCTCGGCTTCCAAACGGTCGTGCTCGACTCACGCACTGCTTTTGCTACGCCGCAGCGCAGTGCTGGCGCGGCACAACTCATCACGCGCTGGCCGGCCGACGTCCTGGCCGAGCAATGCCTCGACGAAAGCAGCTACGTTGTCGTCTTGACCCACGACGAGAAAATCGATAATCCGGCGCTGGCTGTAGCGTTACGCAGCCCGGCGCGCTATATCGGCGCACTCGGCTCGCGCCGGACGCATGCCAAACGCGTCGTTGCACTGCACGAACTTGGTTTCAACGACGCCGATCTGGCGCGCATCCACGCTCCTATCGGCCTCCCCCTGGCAGCCCGCCGTCCCGAGGAAATTGCGCTCTCGATCATGGCGGAGATCGTGGCGGTGACGAACGGCGCCGGCGTGGGCAAATGACTGCGTGACAGGCCATCTTTTTTCTTTCAAAGCCAGGAGTTTCTATGGAAACACAAGCGATCCTAGACAAACAGCGCCAATATCTCTGGCCTAATCACATCCTCTACTACACGGAACCGCTGCCGCTAGCGCACGGCGACGGCTTGTACGTGTGGGATACCAACGGCCAACAATACCTGGACTTCTTCGGCGGCATTTTGACGACCAGCGTCGGCCACAACAACCCGCACGTCGTCGAACGGGTGCGCGAGCAGGTGGGCAGGCTGATCCACTCGTCGACACTCTATCCCAACGCAAACCACGTGGCGCTCGCCGAGAAGCTGGCCGAGATCACGCCCGGACGGCTGCAGATGTCCTTCTTCACCAACTCGGGCAGCGAGGCCAATGAGACGGCCATCGTTGCCGCACAGACCTACACGGACCATCGCGAAATTGTGGCGTTGCGCCATGCCTACAGCGGGCGAACCTCGCTCACGATGAGCGCCACTGCGCACTCGACGTGGAAGCTGGGCAAGAGCTTCAGCCCCGACATCAAGCATGCCATCAACCCGTACTGCTACCGCTGCCCGCTCAAGCTGACCTACCCGTCCTGCGGCGTTGCGTGCGCGCAGGATATCGAGGACGTCATCCGCACCACGACAACAGGGCGCATCGCCGCATTCATGGCCGAGCCCATCCAGGGCGTAGGCGGCTTCATCACCCCACCGCCAGAGTATTTTGAGCTGGCCGTTGAGATTGCCCGGCACTACGGCGGTATCTTCATCTGCGACGAGGTACAGACTGGCTTTGGCCGGACAGGCGAGCACTGGTTCGGCATCTCTCACTGGAAGGTGGAGCCGGAGATCATGACCATGGCCAAGGGCATCGCCAACGGCATGCCCATGGGCAACACCGTGGCCGTACCCGAGGTTGCCGAAGCGATGGCTGGCAAGGGGCTCACACTGAGCACCTTCGGCGGCAACCCGACCTCGACGGCCGC
>CAIRNL010000026.1 GCA_903879975.1 uncultured Chloroflexota bacterium
GACGTACAACCAGGTACAGGCACTGCGCCAGTACTACGAGTTCAACGACGTAGATGTCGATCGCTACATCATCGACGGCCAGCGCCGGCAGGTGATGGTTGCGGCGCGCGAATTGGTGGCCGATCGGTTGAACACGGAGGCGCAGACGTGGGTGAATCGCAAGCTTGTCTACACCCACGGCTATGGCGTCGCCATGTCGCCTGTGGAACGCGTGACCGCAGACGGCCTGCCCGAATTTTACATCCAAGACTTGCCGCCGAACGGGGTGATCGACCTGACCCAGCCTCAGATCTATTTTGGTGAGTTGACCAACGATTACGTGATCGGTCGTACCAACATGGAGGAGTTCGATTTTCCGCAAGGCGGTGGGAATGTGACGACGCGTTTCAGCGCCGACACAGGCATCGACATGACCTTCTGGAATCGCATGCTCTTTGCCATGCGTTTTGCCGACATCAACATCGTGTTGAATCAGGATATCACGAGCGAAAGCCAGCTGTTGTGGCGGCGCAACATCTTGGAGCGCGTGCAGGCGCTGGCGCCTTTCCTGCAGTTCGACCAGGACCCCTATATCGTCGTTGGGGCAGACGGTCGTCTCTACTGGATGATGGACGCCTACGTGACGAGCAATCGTTTTCCCTACAGCAAGCCGTACTTTGATCGCTTCAACTACATTCGCAACTCGGTCAAGGTCGTCATGAACGCCTATGACGGCCTGCCGACTTTTTACATTGTCGACGCGGCAGAACCGATCACGGCTGCGTATGCCCGCATCTTTCCTACGCTCTTCCAGCCGATGGAGGCCATGCCGGAGTTCTTGCTGCGCCATATTCGTTATCCGACCGACCTTTTTGCCGTGCAGGCTGAAATGTACCGCACCTATCACATGACCAGCGCGACCGATTTCTACAACAAGGAGGACGTCTGGTCGTGGCCGGAGGAAGTCTTCTACGACGAGCCGCAGCCTATCAATCCCTACTATGTGCTCATGCAGCTGCCCAACTCTGACTCGTTGGATTACATGCAGATTTTGCCATTCACGCCGGCCAACCGTGAGAACATGGTGGCATGGATGGCTGCACAGAGTGACCCGGACAAGTATGGCGAAAAGCTCGTCTATAATTTTGGCAAGGATTCGCTCTTTTTCGGGCCAAAACAGATTGAGGCGCGCATTGATCAGGACCCGGTCATCAGCGCGCAGCTGAGCCTGTGGAACCAGCAAGGCAGTAACGTCATCCGTGGCAATCTGCTTGTGATTCCGATCGGCGACAGCCTGCTTTATGTGGAACCGCTCTACTTACAGGCGCAGAACGGCCGGATTCCAGAACTCAAGCGCGTGATTCTCGCCACCGCCGATCGTGTGGTCATGGCTGAAAACCTGGGCCTTGCGCTGATTCAGTTGTTCGGTCGCGATATAGTTGCGCGCGCCGGCCTGGCCGACCTGGCGCAGGCTGTAGCCAGCTCGACGACACCGCAGGAAGCCACAGCGGCGTCGGAAGCAGCGGAGACGCCGGCTGATGTGGGTAGTGCCCCGATCGAGGAACTGATTGCGACGGCCAATGCGCAGTATAGTGCGGCACAGGAAGCGCTGCGCGCTGGCAGCTGGGCGGAGTATGGCACGCAAATGGACGCGCTCAAGGCCACGCTCGACCAGCTCGTGCGCTTGACCGGAGGAATTCCAGCGGCAGGTGCGCCTACAACCGAGCCTGCTGCGACACCCGAAGCTGC
>CAIRNL010000027.1 GCA_903879975.1 uncultured Chloroflexota bacterium
AGCCGCGACTGCGGCCGGTTCGCCATCCACAGCCGACCCAGCGAGTTTTCGACCAGGAAACGCACGATCCATGCCGGCGTGTAGAGCGATGTCTTGGCCGGCAACTCGTCCGCCTCCACTTTGCCGCCCGCCTTGACTTTGGCGTCCACCTCTTCCTTCTTGTCGGCGATGTAGAACTGATAGAGCCAGCCGATCCCCTCCTCGTCCTGGCAGACGTCCGCAGTCAGCGTCTCACGCACTTCCTGCAGAATCGAGGCTTCCGAGAGGAGGTCGTCAGGCAGCAGCAGTTCGGTGTAGTCGGCGATCGGCTCGAAGAGGTAGGGCATGGGCGCGTGCAGGCGATTGCAGGCAGCCACCAGCAGCAGGCGGTAGGCCTCCTGCTGCGCGTCGCGCGCCGGCAAGCGCCCGCCCAGCAGCTCCGCCACGCGCCGGCGCTCCACCGGCAGATCCTCGTCGATGACGCCCTGCTTGGCCTCCTGCAGAATCTCGGGCAGCGTGAAGCCGGCGGCCGGCGAGACGACGCCGATGGGCGTGTAGCGGTTGGCATCCATGAAACGCAGCGCGCAGAAGCGGTTGAACCACGTGTAGGCCGCGCGCTCGACGACCGCCGCCTTGCCGTGCGCCTTGACTTGCTCTTTCAGCTTCTCCAGCGCCGCCGCCCGCTCGCGCAGCTCGGCGCTGTCCGTGCGCAGGACGCGCTCCAGCCTGGCACCGACCTGCTCATGCAGTTGCCGGCGGGCGGAGCGGGCGAATTTCTCCAGGGGCCTTGTATCCATGTGTCGTGATTCTTTCTGCTTCGGGCGGCAAATCTTCTTTTGTCGGGCTGGAGCGCCCCGGTGGGCCGGCGCAGTTTAGCGGTTCAGAAGCGTCCGGCGCAGCCGCTGGCACAATTCAGGGTTGATCCAGATGTCGCTGCAGTTCTCGATGGTGGCAAGCAGCTCGTCCAGTTCCGCGTCGGTGAGCAGCCCCTAGCGGTGAGCCTGCACGAGCACGCCGAGCGAACCGCGCGTCGTCACCCCCACCTGCTCGGCCACGTGCCGTGCATCCATGTCGTCGATCAGCAGCATTCCCTGTGCTTTGGCAATCGAGATCGCCTGCTGCTCGCCGGTGCCAAGTGGCGCGCCCGCCAGCGTCTCGTCGACTACCACGAGAGGTACGACCGGCCAGGGATGGCTGCTCACAAAGGTCTGAAGGAGCACCGCATCCGCATAGCCGCGCTCCTGACCCACCGTGACGGCTTCGTGGAACACGGCCTGGGGGATGGGCACCTCTGCATAGAGTTCGGCAAGCAGATGGAGCCGCTGCAACTTGGCGAAAACGAGGAGCGGCCCCGTCTCGGCGACGGCCGTCATGCCTGCAAATCTTGATCGAAGAGCGCATCATCGCTGCGCGGCAGCATACCGCGCTGGCGCGCTTTCTCCTGCACGACGCGCAGCGGCAGCCCGGCCTGCTCGGCCGCATAGGCGAGCGAGACGCCGCCGTTGCGGTAGAGCAAGATCGCCTGGCGCAGTCGATACTCCTCCATGCCCAGGCTCAGCACCTCCATCAAGCGCATCTGGTCGCCCAACAGGGCCGACCAGGCGGCGGGAATCTCAACTTCTACGGTGGTCATTTCAGCAGTTGACATGGCGTGCTCCATCCGGCGTCGCATCTACAAGGACGCCTGGCGTGATTATACCGCAGGCCGGCTAGACCTGCACCCGCTTTCCTTCTTGGATGACCTGCAACATGGCCTCTTTCAGCAGCGCGAGATAGGCATCGACGTCCGCCGCGTCGGCCAGCCACGCCTTGTCAAAGGG
>CAIRNL010000028.1 GCA_903879975.1 uncultured Chloroflexota bacterium
CACCCGGGTCGCACAGCGCACCAATTCTTGTGCCGCCTTGACATTCTTCATGATCTTGACCAGATTGCCGTCCAGCTTGATCTGGCGCGTGACCATGCCCTGCACGGGGTCGAGCTTGCCGGCCAATACTTTTTTCCACTTTTCCATGTCAGCCGTGATCTGGAATTCCGGGCTTTTGCTGCCAGGGTCGGTCAGGAATTCAGCCAGGCGACACTTGCCGTGCCATAGGTCGAGATAGATGCCAGGTCCCCCTTCGATGACCAGCGTGATGTCGCCTTCCCAGCTTTTGGCCGCGTTGGCATAGGCGTCGCTGTTGTTGATCTGTTCGTCAAAGGCAGTGACCCATTCCGGGCTGGGGAACTTGAAACTCATGTAACTCTCCTCCGTTCTTGCTTGCAATACGATGGATCCCAATTTTGTGCAATCGATGTGTTGGCACTGTTGCCGGTGCGTATCGGCTGGCCCACCAGGACGGCAGGGTGCTGCGGGCAATTGCATGTCCAATTTTGCCGGCCACCCACAACCCTCCGCCAACAAGGGCGCGGCTCCGCAACTACGCGTCCGTGCTGACGCCGCGCTTGCGACGGATGCGCGCTAACCGATGCTGAAGATCCGCCAACTGGCCTGGCACACGCTGATAGAGTGGCGCAGCCTCGACGGTGTGTAGCGCCCATGCCGCCCACATTTCCGCCTGTTCCAGGTCGCCCATCTGCCACTCACAATACTTGGCAAGCTCCACAAAGGGCGTGGCATCGGGGCCCGGCACTGAACTCAGCCAAAGCTGCCAGACCGCCGCCGCTTCCGACCAGCGTTCCTGGTGTTTCAGCAGGTTCGCCCACTGCGCGTAAATCTCCGCGCGCGTGCCGTCTTGTTCCGCAGTGGCCGCCGCCCGCGCATAGGCGCGCTCTGCGTGCAGACCATCCCCGTTGCGCAGATAGCAGGTCGCCAACGACAACAGATCCTGCGCATCGAGCTCGCACGTATCATCCAAGGGCGCAGCATAGGCTTCCACGAGCCGCTGTACCAGCGACACCATCGAGAGAATATCTTCGCGGTTGTGATAGAAGACGCGCTGCACCTCGCCCGCTTGCAGTGTCCGCATGTAATCAACATAAAGCTGGGGGATGAGGGAGCCTGGCACATCGTCCTCGCTGCGCGCCAGCCCGAGGACCTTCTGCTCCAGGTGGATGAGCCGGCAGCTTTGCAGGCGCCTGCGCCAGAGCCGCCGTGCTGGCAGCAGCAGGTCAAGGTGAGGATAGCCCTCCTCCAACAACGCCACCTGCCACGCACCGTCCGGCAGGAATGGCCGATTTTGCCGGTAGCGCATACGCAGGAGAGGCACGTCGAAGCCGCGGCCATTGAAGGTCACTGCCAGCCGTTTGCCCTGCACCAGGGCGGCTATGGCTGCAAGAAGTGCGGCTTCTTCTCCCGGGTGTCGCATGAAGAATTGACGAACGACGAAATGTGTGGGCGGAGCGGGCGCGCCATCGGGCGGCGGCGGCGGGGTGCTGACTGCGGCCCGTCTGCCCTGCCACGCCTCAAAGGTGCCGACTCCCACCATGAATGCGTAGACCCCAGCGCCGCCGCCGAGTCCGGTCGTTTCCGTGTCGATAAAGGCCGCGTCCTCCAGCCCGTCGATGGTGTCGAGCGCCAGATCGGGATGGAAGGGAGCCAGTGCCGACGGGGCTGTGCCGATTGCCTCGCGCAGACAGCAGCCGCCGCGCTCCTCGCTCAACGCAAGGGCAGTCGTACTGACATAACAGCAGCCAGCCGCATTCTCGACCACCGCGCCGGGCACCAACTCCTCGAGCCGGCCGCGCCGCAGCGCCGGCTGCATGGCCAGCGCCTCGCCGTCGTCGTCGATCGGCGTGTAGGTCGGTTCCGGCTGGTTCTTTTGTGGGCGCAGGCTGTGTAGCCGGCGCAGGCGATCCAGGGTCGATGACATAGCGATACTATACTCTATCGCAGGATCGCAACAAAACATCATTTGCCGGTTGGGATGGAGTCGGCGAACCCGTATAATCAGATCATGCCATTGCGTCGTGCCCGTTGGGTGCTCAAGCCACCTGCGCCGGATGCCTTCTTGCGCTCGGTACTGGAACATCCGCTCCTCACACAGGTGCTTTACAACCGCGGCGTCGATTCTGCGCAGGCCGTACGCGCCTTTTTGAGTAGCGAGCAGGCCACGGTGGAGAATCCGTTCAAGCTGCGTGACATGGTTCCAGCCGTGCAACGCATCCTCAAGGCACTCGAGCGGCAAGAGATTCTTTGTGTCTACGGCGACTTTGATGCCGACGGAGTGACTTCGACTGCTCTGCTCGTCACGGCGCTGCAGGCGGCTGGCGGCCGGGTCGGCCCGTACATTCCCGACCGCGTCGATGAGGGCTATGGCTTGCACAACGAGGCGGTCACGCGGATTGCAGGCCAGGCGAAGCTGCTCATTACCGTCGACTGTGGCATCCGTTCGATCAGCGAAGTGGCCTGCGCCGCCGAGCGCGGCCTCGAGGTCATTGTCACCGACCATCATTCAGTGGGTAAGGAACTGCCGCCGGCCCTGGCCGTCATCAATCCGCGCCGCCCTGATTGCCCCAGCCGGTTCGATTGGCTTGCCGGGGTGGGGGTGGCCTACCGTCTGGCGCAGGCAGTGTTGCGCGCCGCTTCGCAGGAGAAGTGGTGCAAACTGGCGCCCGAACAGGCTGCTGACGTGGAGGCGGGGCTGCTCGATCTCGTGGCACTCGGCACGGTCGCCGACATGATGCCGCTGCTGGGTGAGAATCGCAGCCTGGTGCGGCGCGGGCTGGCTGCTCTGAACGCTCAGCCGCGCGTGGGCCTGGAAGCGCTCATGCTACAATCTGATTTGCGCGCTGGTTTGGTTGATGCAACGGCGATTTCTTTTCGGCTGGCCCCGCGCCTCAACGCGGCTGGCCGGCTGGGCGATGCGCGGCTGGCCTATCGCCTGTTGCGCACCCAGGATCCCACCGAGGCCTATACGCTGGCCTGTAGCCTCGACGAACTCAACCAACGCCGACGTTCGCTCACGGAGCAGGCGCAGGCGGATGCGGAGGCACAACTGGCCGCTGTCCTGCCCGAGGACCCGGCCATTTTGATCGTCGGCAGTGAACAGTACGAACACGGCATTGTCGGCCTGGTGGCTGGCCGGCTGACGGATCGGTACTATCGGCCTGCCATTGTCATGCGCGAGGAGGCGGAGGAGACGCGCGGCAGCGCGCGCAGCATTCCTGAGTTCAACATCAGCCACGCCCTGGACGCAGTGAGCGACTTGCTGGTGCGTCACGGCGGCCATCACCTGGCGGCAGGCTTTACGGTCAAGAACGCCAATCTCCCAGCTCTGCGTGCGGCTTTGCAGTCCCTGGCTGGCCGCACGCTCGCCGACCGCGCCGCGCTCCACCCGACGCTGGCGATCGACGCAGTCACGCCCCTGCTCGATATCAACTGGAGTATCGTCGAGCAATTTGCCCGCCTGGAGCCGACGGGGCAGGAGAATCCGCCGCCGCTGCTCCTGGCGCGCGCCGTCCGCGTGCGTGAGGTGCGTACCGTGG
>CAIRNL010000029.1 GCA_903879975.1 uncultured Chloroflexota bacterium
CGAGCCTCCAGAAAGGCTGGTGCCGCTCCCGCGCGCGACGAAGGGAATGCCGTACCGGTGGCAGAGCCGTACGGTCTGGATGACATCCTCCTGCGTTGCAGCCAGGACGACGGCCAGTGGGCGAGATCGGAACGCAGTCAAGGCGTCGGATTCGTAAGGCGCCAACTGAGCCGGTCTTTGCAGCAGGCGTTCGGCTGGGATGCGTCGTGCCAGTTCGATCATCAATTCTTGACTCATGACCTCTCCTCTCTGCACGGTAACTCTTCTGCATTGTAGCCGATCCATTCCGTTCAATCAACCGATTGGGGCGATGGTTGCCAGCGCGATCGGGCGCAGGGAAAGCACGCCTTTCCCTGGTCTGCACCGGCGTTCGGTACGTCCTTGGGGTCTCGCCGGATAGGGCGTGCGTCTGGCCAATGGCTGCGCGTCGTGGGGGCTGCCTGAAGGTCCGATGGTGTCATTTGCCCCGCTGTCTGCAGGGAAGGGATGCGTAAACCTGGATTTTCGCGCACCGCCGCCGCCGAGAGGGCGAACTTGCAGAATCCTGGTTTCTATCGACCTTTCCTGTGGCGTCGACGCAGCAGGCTCTTTCCACAAGGATATCGTGCGGCCCACTGGCCAAGAACGCTAGGGCGGAGCACGTCGCTAGGTGTTCGACTCGCAGGGGTGAGTTCGCTCAACGAACTGCGCCCGGCAAGAGCAGATCTAGCCATTGCTGCCAGATCGGCCTCTCAGTCGGCCGCGCCACAGTGCCCGGAAGGCTCTCTGGCATTTCTGTCGCTGGCGGGGGATCGTAGACGACAACCGGTAGATCGCCTTCTTGTACCAAACCCATATCATCACGCGCCATTAATGCAAGATAATCGGGATCCTGCACGCGTGCGAGTTCTACTTTCAGGTCGGCCCTGCGCTGCTCGCTGGCTGCAATACGCTCTTGCATCGCTGCCACCTGTCTCTGAATCTCGTCAAGGGTCGAGAGCCGTTGCAGGTAACCGACAACGAAAAAGACACACAGAGTCACCAGGAGAACGATGTACAGACGCGGGCTTCGTTGCCGTTCGCGTGAAGTCGTAGATGATGGAATCTGCGTTGACATAGTAAATGCAGTCTACCAGACTATTTCAGAAAAATCAATCTCTTTGCAAAGAAAAAATCGATGTGCAATGAAAAGTGCGACATGCAGACAAAAAAATAAGAGGCTCATCTGAGCCTCTTATTGGTGCCGCAGGAGGGACTTGAACCCACATGAGCTAATGCTCACTACGCCCTGAACGTAGCGCGTCTGCCTGTTCCGCCACTGCGGCATGACGTTTTTTCGTACAAGACGCAAAATACCACTTCACCGCTACCCTGTCAAATCCGGCGGCTGTTCAATTGATATCCAATGGGGACGGTGTGCTGCGGGCCGCCGGCGGCACATCCACTGGAACCTGGTTGGCGGGCGCACGGCGCGAGTCGATGTACCAGCTTGGAAAACGGTTGAATCGTTCGGCCGGCGTGTTGAGCGAGCCAATTTGTACGTTGTGGACGCGCGTGCTCACACCATACGTGTAGAGCGGATGGTACAGAGGGAGAGACGGTAATTCCTGGGCGAAAATTGCCTGATACTGCACGTACAGATCACGGCGCTGATTTTCGTCGGTTGTCTGGCGTGCCTCCTCCATGAGCAGGTCCGCTTCGGCATTCTGCCACCCTGCGTAGTTTTGACCGCTGCCGTCGATCTGGCTGCTGTGCCACTGTGGAAAGGGGTCGGGATCGCCGACCTGATTCCAATCGGTGATCGCCGCTTCGAAGGTGCGCGGAACCAGGAAATCGGCCACCAATCCGCTGAAAGAGACGGGCTGCACTTGGGCTCGGACGCCAACCTCAGCCCAGTCGCTAGCCAGGATTTCCCCGATCTGGCGATGGAGATTGTCATCTTTGACGAGCAGGATAAAGGCAAACGGCTTGCCATCTTTGTCGCGCACGCCATCTCCGTCGCTGTCGACCCAACCAGCTGCATCAAACAGTTGGGCGGCTTGGGCCGGGTTATAGCTGTAGACCGCCACTGTATCGCTGTAGGCCCAATGCTCGGGCGAAAAAAGGCTGTTGGCGACGATGCCTTGGCCGGCCAAAGCATCGCGGATCAACGCATCCCGGTCAATAGCGTGGAGCAGCCCCTGGCGTACGCTGCGGTCTTGGAAAAACGAGACATTTGGGTTGGCGACATTGAGCAGGACGTTTTCATAGCCAGATTCGACGGACGAGAAGAGCTGCACATCATCACGTGCCGCTGTACCCTGGATGTCGGGCGGCAGAATCGAACTGAGCCCGTCGATTTCTTGCGCGTCGAACGCAGCCACCACGCTGGCGTAGTCAGGGTAAAAATGAAACTCCATGGCCGAGATGTAGGGCGCTGCGCCGGAACTGAATGCATTGGGCTCGAGCCGCACATGTTCGGCCGATTTCTCAATAATCCTCAGCGGTCCAGCCCCTATCGGATTGCCGTCGAGTGGCTTGGTAATGAGATCTTTGGCAGGCATGGCACGATAGATGTGCGCCGGCAGCAGACCCACTGTGGTCAGATCGAGGAATGGTGCAAATGGCTGCGGTAATGTGATCTGGACGGTCAGAAGATCCAACTTTTCGACCGTCACGTTCCGCCAGAGTGACGGTAGTCCCGGGATATCTGCCAACGAGGGGTCTTGCAGCAGAGAATACGAAAAGACAACGTCGTCGGCTGTGATGGGACGGCCATCTTGCCAGAATTGATCGGGCTTGAGCTGGAAGCGGTAGACACGCCCATTGCTCACATCCCAGCTCTGTGCCAGGTCGGGTACTACCCGGCCTTCTTCGTCCAGCTGCATCAAGCCCCGATAGACGAGCGCACAGAGGTCACTGTCGACCCCACTGCTGTTCTGGCACCAAACCGGATGCAAGTATTGAGGGTCGCCAGCAACCCCTTCACGGAACACCCCGCCGTGATCTGGCACCAGCACGGTCGGTATCGTATACGTTGTAAAGCCGAGGATGACCATCAGGATTCCGATGCCAGTCAGGGCAATCAGCACCAGCCAACGCATGTGCCTGCCAAGAGACTCAGCAGGCGAAGCACTTTCGACCGGGAAAGGTGACGGCAATGGAGATGTGCGCATGAACGAATGATGCGGATAGGGTCGAATCGCCAGATGAAGAGAGGGCAGGATTCCCTGCCCTCTCTGTTGATGCGTAGGCGTATCGACTAGGCCAACATGACCGTTACAAGACAGAGCAGCAGGAAAACTGCAGTCAGTACAAAGGTCAACTGCCAGAGCGTCTTCTCAATCCCTCGGCGCGTGCGGTAAATGTCGCTGCCGCCGAACACTGCACCGAGTCCTGCGCCAGTCTGTCCTTGAATGACAATCACTGAAATCAGGGCAATCGCCACGATATCCATGGCAATCATCATAAAGGTCGTAATATTCATTGCATAGCTCCAGCTATTGATTCATAGTCACTATAGATCCGAATTGGGCACAGATCTTCCCACAGTATAACAACCTGCATGGACAAAAACAAATCGACAGGTAGATGTGTAGATGTGGCGCATCATGCTACCTTGCCACGGAGGAGTGACTGCCTATGGAACCCCGTAAACCCACAGGCGCGGGTTGCCGTATAGATCGCGTTCGAGGCTGAGTGTGCCCCGGGGAAAGCGAGTGCGCACGGCCTCCAATGCAGCACCGTCAGTCGGTAGCACGAAGAACTGAGTGTTGGAAACTGCTGTTGGCTCCAGCTCGGCCACCGTGAGATTGGCCATTCGCGCGGCCTTCGCGCCGGCCGCAAAGCGCAGGGTGACGTGTTGCGCCGCAATGAGACTGTCGCTGCTGGAGGCGACCTGCACGAGCGCCGCTGTCTCGTCGCTTGCGCGCAGCGCATGCGCTAGATAGCTCACGTCGTCCCCATCGATCTGTGCGAATGCCCAATAGGTAGTCCAGTTGGCCGCAGCAACGGCAATCAGCAGGCCAGCTGCGATGTAGAACGACGTCAACGCTGTCCATGCCCCAAACCCCTGCAAAATCAACAGACGCAGGCGATCTGCCGCCAGGGCGATGATCAGACCGGCCACCGGCACAGCCGGCAGTAGCGTCGGCCAGTCTGGCGTGATGGCATTGGTTGCTGTGCTGACAATGAGCACGGCAATCGACCCGGTGAGAAGGCACCAGCTCGTGAGTTGGTCGAGGCTGAAGAGCAGCAAGGCAAGCCCGCCCATGAAGAGCGGTGTCACGAGCGGCGAGAGAAGAGGCACAGGGATGCCCAACACGGGGCTGGCATCACCGCTCCAGAAAATGCCACTGACGGTTGAAAACAGGTTGTTCCAAAAATGGACGGAGCTCGGCGTGGCAGGGCTGTACAGGTCGACGGCTGTGAGATAGGTCTGCAACGCAATAGGTTCATGAAGCCAGGTGCCGACAACGGGGGCGAGCACGACAACAGCGCCTGTCGTCCACCAGCCGAACTGACGCTGGAACTGCCGTCTTCGCTCCGGCTCGTCGACCGTGCCCACCAACGCAAAGCCTGCCCACCACAGCAGTGCAATCAGCAGAAACACCAATCCGCTGCGCTCCAGGATCAGGCTGCCAGCGGCCATCGCCCCAGCCAGGCAACCCGCGCGTAGATCAACCCTGCGCACGCTGTACAGGAGTTGCCAGCAGGCGAGAAGTCCCAGCGCAGTGGCGGGCAGAAAGGGCGCCAGCCGGCCAAAGTGGAGGGTAGAGAGCGCTGTGCCGGTCAGCCCAGCAGCCAACAACGCAGCCCGGCGGCCATCGTCGAGCATGATGTGCTTGCCGCTGTGGAGCGAGGGACGGCGGAAGAGTTCGCGTCCTACCAACCAGGTGCCGACGACAGCCGCCAGCGCCCCAACCATCCCCAGCACGTGGCTGGCCTGCAGGCCGTCGTGCAACAGCCATAGGAACGACCTGCCGGGGAGATAGGCCAAGCCTGGCGCACCTGTCTCCCCAGGGCCGAAGAGCGAAAAGGCGGCGGCATCCAGCGCGCTCATCTGCATGCTAAAGCGAGCTGTCGCTACGTCGATCCGGACAGGCAGGTTCGTCCAGTGCCAGCCAGCCAGCAGGGCGGTCAGCAGCAAAATGATCAGGATCCCTATCCAACCACCCTCCCGCTCGGCAATGGCATCGGCCGCACGTGGCGACTGTCGCGCTGCGATGGCATGGTTGCGCCACACATCAATCGCAACGAGGACATTCGCACCGCCCCACACCAGGGCCATCCATGGCTGCTCCTCGACGCCCACTGCCAGCAACGCACCCACCCCGATGGCCCCTATGACACCGGCATTCGCCAGCAGCGGATGGCGACTGGGCGATGGTGCGTCAGCCGAATCTGTACGATGCCTTGGTTCGGAGGCCGGGCTTGACCATGCTGGCAACAAGAGGCCGATGAGCAGAACAGAGAACGCTAGTGCCCAGCCCGCTGCCATGAGAAGATCCTCGGACCGCAAAAGAGTGAGATCGAACAGCCAGGGTAGGCGCTCCTGAGCCCATGCCGGTACGAAGAATCGCAGCGAACCGTGATCGAGCGTGATTTGTGCCACATAGGCAACAGCCAACAGGAGGAAAACGATGAAAAGGCGTAGGCGGGCCATAGATGGGGACGGCCAATCTGGTGGGCAGCCGGCATACAAAAGCCCGGCGGCACTGGAATCTGCCGGGCTAGAACGTCGCTGACTGGTTGCTATAGAACAGATGCTCAGCAGCACCTGACGCAAATCGCAGGACGCAGCCACAGTGGCACGCTTCTCCTGCGATTTCAGTTTTTTACGCTACAACGCTTTTGACTTATGCGTTCGGAGCTGAGGTATCGCCGGTCACAGCTGGGGTTTCGCTGACCGACTTGTCAGCCTTCGCACCCTTCTGCCCGTCTACACCGGATTCCTTGCGGAATTCGCGGATACCCTTACCGACTGCCCCAAAGACTTCCGGCAATTTCCCGACGCCGAACAACATCGCAACGATGATCAAGATCAGGATCAACTCGACGGGGCCGAAATTAAATGGCAGCATGAACTTCCTCCTTGGAAACCTATACAGTTGACTGTACGCCAACGTAAACCACTCTACTGACGCCATTATAGCACGCATGCGTCTTTGTGCAAGTGTTTCTTGTTCAAGAAACCCTGACCACTTGTGCTAAAATTGGTTGTCATGTTGAGTGAGCTGCGTATCCGCAATTTTGCGATTATCGATGAACTTTCCCTGGCCTTTGGCCCGGGCTTGAACAGCCTCACGGGCGAAACCGGCG
>CAIRNL010000030.1 GCA_903879975.1 uncultured Chloroflexota bacterium
GCCTGATCAGCATGCAGCCATCAACGGCTCGACTGAGGCAGCAGTTGTCGGCGTTGCAGGCACGCGCCGCATGTACGTTGGTTTCAACCAGCGCGACATCTACAACGACACCGAAGGTGGCCGTGCGATTAAGGATACGGCTGTGCGTGTTGCGCTGCAATATGCCGTCGACGTGCCGACTATCTGCCAGACGCTGCTCGCCTTCGAGTGCGAGCGGGCGTCGAGCATGGTCAACAAACCCAATGACAATCCCAATCTCGAGCCATACCCGTACGATCCAGTCAAGGCGGGTGAGTTGCTGGACGCTGCCGGTTATCCTCTCAAGGAAAATGGCACGCGCTTCGACATCACCTTCATGGCTGGTCGCGGTCGCTACCTGAACGACGTTGCAGTTGTGCAGGCCATTGCCCAGTACCTGACCGACGTGGGGATCAACGTCGATCTCCAGATCATGGACTGGGGTTCGGAGTTTGTGCCTGCCCTGCGCCTGCATGAGGTTGGCCCGCTCTACTTCGTGGGTACCGGTGGCGGCACGTGGAACGCAGTTTACGACATGTCCGATCTCTCGGCGCCCGATGCAGCGACGAACTACACCGAATGGAACAACCCGGAATGGTTCGATTTATGGGATCAGCTTGGTGAGGTGCGCGACGCAGCCGCCGAAAAAGAGATCACTGATAAGATGCTCGAAGTCATGTATAATGATCCGCCATGGCTCTTCTTATACTTCCAGCCTGACTTCTATGGCGTTGCCAATGACGTCGACTGGCAGCCACGCCGCGACGAGATCATCGACCTGACGACGGCCAGCGTGAAGTAGCAATCAAATGACAAGGTGACAAGATAAGGGGGGGGTGACAAGATGAAGGGATGAGAGGAGTGACGAGATGCGGGGATGTTCGTGTGGGCCGATTGGCCTTGGTCAATCGACAGAAGTCAACCCATTCGATCATTTTTCATCTTGTCATCTTGTCGCCCGGTCATCTTGTCACCCGGTCATCTTGTCGCCTTGTCACAAGTTGCCCCCAATCGATAACACAGACTCATGACAACTTACCTTGTGCGCCGGTTACTACAGACTGTGGTCGTCATCTTCGGGGTGACGATCCTCTCGTTTTTTGCGCTGCATCTAGCCGGCGATCCGACCTATCTTTATGTCAGCGAGCGCGCCACCGAAGAGGAGGTGGCAGCTACGCGGGCGAAGCTAGGCTTCGATAAACCGCTTTACGAGCAGTATTTCAGCTACGTGGTAGGGTTGGCTACGCTGGATCTGGGCAACTCGCTGCGCTCGCGCACACCGGCCTTTGAACTGGTCATGGAGCGCATGCCTGCAACGTTGGAATTGACGATTTTTGCTATCCTCTTTGCCACGATGTTGGCGATTCCCATTGGCATCCTGTCAGCTACACGCCGGGGAACCCCGCTGGACGGCGGCATCATGCTCTTTGCCATGTTTGGCCAATCCATGCCCAGCTTCTGGCTCGGCATCATGCTGATCCTTTTTGTCGGTCTCGGCTTGCGTTGGCTGCCCATTTCTGGCCATGTCCCGATTATCCAGCCGTTGCTGGACGGCGATTTTCAAACTGCGATCACCAATTTACCAGACGCCATTCGCCATCTGATCCTGCCCGGCATCACGCTGGGCGTCTTTTCGCTGGCGCGCAATGCGCGGCTTGTACGCTCCTCCATGTTGGAAGTTCTGAACCAGGATTATGTCACTACAGCCAAGGCCAAAGGACTGCCGCGCCATACCGTGATTATGCGCCACGCCTTTCGTAACTCGCTGATCCCCTTCGTGACCATCATTGGTCTCGAGTTTGGGTTTCTTCTCAGCGGCGTTGTCGTGACAGAAACGGTATTTTCGTGGCCGGGCGTGGGGCGACTCGTCTTCAATGCCATCAACCAGCGCGACATTCCGGTGGTGCAGGCAGCCGTTGTCATGTTTTCGCTGCTCTTTGTCCTGCTCAATCTGATCGTCGACGTTGTCTACACGCGGCTGGACCCGCGCATCCGTCTGAGCTAGCCATGATCAAACCGGCAAATACTATACAGAGCGGCTCACCGCTAGATGCACCGTCCGATCGCGGCAGCACGCGCAAACAACCATCTGCCTGGACACGTGCGTCGGCCAGCCTGGTACGCGCTCGCTGGCCGCTACTCGCCATCATCTGCCTGGTGACCCTGATTATTGTCGCCATTTTTGCACCTCAGATTGCGCCGGCTGACCCCAGCCGCCAGCATCTGATCGAGCGTCTGCTGCCGCCGCTCAGCCCGAATCAACAGGCTGACAGCATTTACTGGCTGGGATCCGACGGGTTGGGTCGAGACGTGTTGTCTCGGCTCATCTACGGAGCGCGCGTCTCGCTGGCCGTAGGCGTAGCCGCCGTGGCAATCGGCGGGCTAATTGGCATCTTCCTCGGCGTGGTTGCGGGCTACGCCGGCAGCCGCACGGACGACCTGATCATGCGTCTGGCCGATATTCAGCTTGCCTTTCCGTTTATCCTGCTGGCTATTATGGTGTTGGTCGTGCTAGGCGCCGGTTTCCTGAACCTGGTCATCGTCCTCGCCGTCGGTCAGTGGGTCACCTACGCACGCATTGCCCGCGGCGAGACGATTGCGCAGAAACGCAAGGACTACATTGAATCGGCTCGCGCTATCGGCGTACATAGCAGTCGCATCGTTCGGCGCGGCATCCTCCCCAACATCCTGGCGCCGCTGATCGTCATTGCGTCATTCAACGTGGCCGGTGTCATCCTGTCGGAGGCAGCACTCTCTTTTCTGGGGTTAGGCGTACCGCCAGAGGTACCAACCTGGGGTGGCATGCTTGCAGAA
>CAIRNL010000031.1 GCA_903879975.1 uncultured Chloroflexota bacterium
CTGCGTTGCCTGGTTTTGACTCATGTGCTGATGACATGGCGCCTGCGTCCGTCGATCCCGATCAACTCGACTGGGCGCCTCGCCTGGTCGATCTGCCCTGTGCGTGGGCGCTCGAACCGCTGCCGCCGGCTCCTGGCTTTGTGGCCGGCCAGCGTCGCGGCAGGGGAATCCGTGTCGGTCACCCGGACAGCGGCTACTGTCGCCATCCTGATCTCTTCGAGGAGCCGTCTGGCGCTCCCGTGCGCGTGCTCACTGGGCTGGAGCGCGACTTTGTCGACAAGGAACAGCGGGCTGAGAACTCCGACGGTGGCCACGGTCTCAGTACCTCTTCGGTGCTCATGAGTTCGGACGTAACGGGTTTTGTCGTCGGGGCTGCACCCGAAGCGGAGATCGTGCCGCTGCGAGTCACCACGCCGCGGCTTGGGTTGCCGGCGCCCATTCTCTTCGACAGTGGCGCCCGTGCGCTGCGCGATGCCATCCGCTATGCCGTCAACCAGGCAGGCTGCCACGTCATCTCCATCAGCCTGGGCTGGTTCGGCAACAGGTCGCTGCACCAGGCCATTCGTGACGCAGTAGACAGGAACGTCATCGTCATTGCTGCGGCTGGCAACTATGTGCCGATCGTCGTCTGGCCCGCGGCCTATCCGGAGGTGATCGCCGTGGCTGGCTGTGACGCGCAGCGCCGGCCGTGGTGGGGCGCGTCGACAGGCCCGCAGGTCGACGTGACGGGACCGGCTGCGCGCGTGTGGGTGGCGGGCTTCAGCGACGCTGGGCTGCCGGGTGCGAGGCAGAGCGACGGCACCTCCTTTGCTACGGCCATGCTCGCCGGCATTGCTGCGCTGTGGCTCGCCTACCACGGCCGCGATTATTTACTTCATCGCTATGCTGGGAGTACCACGCTCAGCGTCGTCTTTCGCCACGTCGTGCAGACCACGTGCGATGCCTTCGCGGGCCTGCGTCCTGCCGGCTATGGGGCTGGCATCTACAACGCGCGGCGCGTCTTGAGCATGCCGCTGCCCACTGCCGCTGAGTTGGGGGTGACCGGGCTGGTTGCGCCTGCTGTGCCGCGCGTCGTCACGCCAGTAGACACCATCGCCACTGCTTTTCCGGGCGTGCCTGAGGATGTGCTGCGCCTGCGCCTGGCTGCGCTCCTGCGCGTAGACGCAGCCGAGCTCGATGTGTGTCTGGCCGGTGTCGAGCAAGAACTGCTCTTCCAGGTCGCCACTGACCCAGCCCTGCGCGAGCAACTCAGTGCGCCGGTTGCGCCTGCGGCAGAAGGCGTCATGCCTGCCGCCATGCCTGCCGTTGCACAGGCTTCGCTTGCCGAGGCAGCTCTCTCGGAGACCCTGCGCCGCCGCATCCGATAGGGACGGGTGCGGCGACTGAGACATAACCGGCGTCTGGGGGTGTGGTTGGCCGATTCTCCTGCCTATCTGCTCATGCCGCCCTGCAGTTGGTAGATGATGGCCAACACGCCGATGTAGAGCAGCGGCAGGAGCGTGGAAAGCAGGGCGGGCCTGTTCTGTTTGAAGAAAAAGAGCACCCAACTCAGCACGATCGCGACGAGAATCACCACGGGCAAGCCCAAGATGCCCCAGAAGAGGGTCCAGGCCGCCGCGATCTCTGTGGTGCCTGGGGCATCAAAAATGAAGAACGCTCCCATGACGGCGAAGGTCGACGCCACCAGGGCCAAGATCAAAATTACGGTCAGAATGCCGAGCGCAGTGCCGGTAGACAAGGACATAGGGTTCCTCGGTAGTAGGTGCTGAGTGAACGAAAACGATGTCATTCATCCTACCACGGCCCAGCCCGTGCCGTCGAACGAAAAAACGTTTTATGGGGCGAGGCGGTTGTATGGGTGTGCCCGTGTGCAGGTGTGTTGCCCTGTCAACTGTGCAGCGCGCGCGCCAACAGATGCACCTGTTCGCCGAGGAAGCGTTTTGCCGTATCGGACTCTGCGGCATAGTCGTCGAAGCCGTGGAAACCGTCGGCGTAGACATGCAGTTCGGTCTTGATACCGGCCTTCATCAGCCGTTGTGCATAGGCAATCGCCTCGTCCCGGAAGAGGTCGGCTGTGCCTACGCCGATGTAGGTGGGCGGCAGGCCGCGTACGTCCGCCGCCCGGATCGCTGCCGCGTGATAGGGGATTCCAGCGATCCCTGGTTCCTGTGCTAGATAGGAGTGCCAGCCAATGAGGTTGTTGGCGCGCGTCCACGTTGGCGCATCGGGCACACCTGGTCCTGCCTGCTTCACATTCGAGTCGTCGATCATGGGGTAGATCAAGAGCTGGTAACAGACCGACACTTCGCCACGATCGCGCGCCAGCAAGGCAAGGGCGGCGGCCAGGCCGCCGCCGGCGCTGGCCCCGCCGACGGCGATGCGTTCCGGGTTGACGCCGAACTGTCTGGCATGGGCCGACAGCCATTTGAGCGCAGCATAGCAATCTTCGAGCGGGGCAGGAAAGGGATACTCTGGCGCCAGGCGATACTCTACCGAGGCAACGACGCAGTTCAGTGCGAGCGCCAGCTTCTTGGCCTTCAGGTCATCGCTCGCTACGTCGCCGAGGACATAGCCTCCGCCATGAATCCACAGGAGTGCAGGCAGCAGGGCAGGGCGTGTCTCCGGCTGGTAGATGCGCACCATGACAGCGGGCGCACCGGCTGGGCCTGGTGCATAGTGGTCGCTGCTTGCAACACCGGGAAAATTTGCTGCCCCTGCCACCACGGCTGCATTTAATTCTTTGAGGAATTTGCGCGTGGCAGGAATGTTTTCGAGCGTAATGCCGCCAGGAATTGCCCGCTCGAACAGGGCCAGACGGGCGGCTAGCTGCGGGTCTGTAATTGGATGCATGTTGTGCGTCCCTTTCTATGGTGGGCGATCCATTCGTGTTTGTCGAGCTCTGGCTTTGCCAGCATCCTCGTTGGTTTGTTCAATAGATGGTTGCAGCGCCCTTGGGCAGCCTTCGCACGTGTGCCAGGTGCGCGCTGACCCGTGTATCGTCGCTGAGCGGGTAAACATAGTCGAAGCGTTCAGCCACCGGCATTGCAAGCGTGCGGAAGAGTTGGCACATGGCGAAGAGTGCGTCCCAGGTATCGTCGATATCGGCGCCGGCGTACGTGGCGAGCAACTGCCGCCACAACGCCGGTTCCAGGTCGCGTTGGAAGTACTTGCCCAGTTTGCCGGGGCTGACCGTAAAGCCGGACTTTATGCCGATGTACCAGGTCACCATGAGCATCAACTGGGCGCGCACGATTTCGTCCTGCATGTACTTGGCGTAGATCATCTCGTTGCGCCACAGCCCCTTGGCTACATAGGTTGCGACCCACCAGAACTCGTTGCAGCAGTCGTCGAACTGTTTGGCTGTGGGCGGTTTGGGGATATAGTCGCCGGCGTGGGGTGGGTCGAAGGGTTGGACGATGCCGTCCTTGTCGAGCAGCAGCACGCTCAGGCTGTCGCGGTGCATTTTTGCCAGCCGTGCTGCCGGGTAGATCGTCAGGTCGATGCGGTTGCCGTCGGCGAACTGCATGAGATAGGCGAAGCTGCCGTCCGCCGGTGAGGGGTCGCCCATGGTATCGGGCAACTGGACGATCATGGGCGGGCCGAAGCGCTCGATCCAAGGCCGATTGTCGGCAAAGGGTGCGACATCGGTCACCACATAGACGATATCGAAATCTTGAAAGGGATCGTGCGGTGCGTCGGGGTTTGTGCGCGAGCCGTTCATGATCACGGCACGGATGCGTTCGTCGGCGCGTGCTGTGCCAAGGATGAGGTCGAGCATCTCCTGCTCGCTGCGCATGGATGGGTTCATCGTCATTGTTCGGCGTGGGTATTTGACGATGCGATCGCTGCGCTGAGTTCCTGCCAGAGCTGCGCGTAGGCAGCCGCAGCGGGTGAGGCAGCGGCAAAGGCGCCGACAGGCGCACGGTGGATACCCATCTGTTCGACAGGCGCAAGGTAGGGAATAGCGCTGTCGAGGATGTGCTCATACTCGCCTCGTACCTGGGCCATCAGGTCGCGGTGCATCTTCTTACGCCCGTCGACCATCGAGAAGAAGGCGTAGACCCGATTCTTGGCGTAGTCGTTCGCTGCCAAGAAGTCAAGCAACTGCTGATGAGCCACGAGCGAGAGCGTGGTGGGGACGAGTGGCACGACGATGACATCGGCTGCGGCGAAGATATTTTCAGCCAGCAGGTTGATGGTCGGCGGGCAGTCGAGCAGGATCGGGTCGTACTCGCTGCACAGCGGTTCCAGCGTCCTGGCAAGGCGCGCCGTCGGGTTTTTCTTTGCAGCGTAGGCGACGTCCAGATTGCGGTGTGAGAAGTCGGCTGGCAGCAGATCGAGTTGCTCGAAGTCGGTGCTCTGGATGCTGTTGGCCAACTGCTTGCTCTGTCGGGCCAGCCCGCGCGCCTTGCGCTTGATGCCAGGCCGCACGCGGAAGTAGAAGGTTGACGCTCCCTGTGCATCGAGGTCACAGAGCAGGGTCAGCGCGCCGCCCTGTGCGGCCAGGTAGGCCAGATTCACGGCGGCGGCGGTTTTGTAGTGCGATTTGCCAAATCGCTCCACATGCTGCGCTGCTCCATCACTGCCGATTGACTGAGGCCCATGTGTACTAGGGGTGTGAGGTGAGGCTTTCACGGCTGGCAGTCCCACCAGTACACAGCAGAGCA
>CAIRNL010000032.1 GCA_903879975.1 uncultured Chloroflexota bacterium
ACGCGCATCTTCAAACTCTTCCTCGCTCATGCCAAGTGGTTTGTCGAGATCACCTAGGGCGCGATACAAGCCGAATTTGAGCGTCCGCACCGCCTGCTGCAAGAGGCGCTCGCTGTGCGTCTCGGCAAAGGTCGATACGGCAGCTGTGGGTGAGAGCGGAGCGAGCTCATATTGTTTGGCCAATTGCTCGCGGTGGTAAGCAATCCACAGGTAGAGATCGGCTTCTGTCCGACTTGGAAAGCTGTCCATCAGCTTGAAGGCGCGGATTGCCTCGACAACGGGCAGGTAGATGTTGTCATACCAGCTTGACACGGCCTCTTCCCAGCTCAGACGATGGTCGCTCCCTGCGTTTTCCAGATCGATGTTGCGCAGGTAGTGGTGAACCTGGATGTGGCGCAACAGGATCTGGTAACGCCCTGGCTCGGTCAACCCGACCTGGTTGCCGGGCCGCAATTTATCCAGCCCGGTTTCGCTCAGAAATTCCGCCCGCTCGATCTTGATGATCCACTGATCACGCTCGAAATCCTCGAAAGTCAGCGGCACGTCTGTCGGAATCTCGGTCACGTAGGCTTCGATGTGCGTGAGCCCATTGGCGCGCGCCACGCTGACGCGATGGTTCCCGTCGCGCACGAAGTAGACCTCGCCCACCTTGTAGAGTTCGATCGGTGGAAACCCTTCCATCGAGTGCATGGCAGCATCGATGCGCGCCCATCGTTCGGCGTTGATGCCCGCGCGTGGGAGAAAGGTGCGCGTGAAGTCGCGGTACCGCCCGACACTCCCGACGATCTGCTGCAAGGGCACCATGTGCGTCCCCATCTCAATATGCTGGCGCGTCTTGATGCGCCGCGCCACCGCATCGTAACTGACCAGGTCGACGTTGGCGCCGGTCATTCTGGCCATCAGGTCGGCAATCTGCCCTTTGTTGGCAAATCGCTGGTATTTTTCGATTGATTCGTACTGCACTGCTTGCGCGTTTGGCATTCCCTACTCCCATTCAACCGACCGGGTTCCGTGCTATCGGACCTGGACAAACGTTCCTGAAAGCGCCGTCTGCAGCCGAATGCCTGCTTCGACAACCACAGCCTGAGCGTTGCCGCCAGGACTGACCCGCTCTCCACTGGCGTTGATTTCAGTGGAACTCATGGGATGGCTCAGACGGATCGCGGCCTTCAAGTCCCTGTCGATTGCGATCTTTCTACAAACTCACTGATTATAACAGAGGTTCCCTGCCAGGCATAGTGTAATTCGCACAAAAAGCCATACAGTTTGCGGTCGCCCTTGGCTGGCCTCTGGACAGTGGCGTAGAACAGCGCTTGTTCGGCGGGCAATCGCCGGAAAAAAACCAAAAAAAACGGACCGCAATCGCTCTGCGGTCCGTCCACAAACCCGTGGGGATGGTGATCACGTGGCAGCAGCAATCGAGCCTGCATTGAGGGCCACGCACTCATCGGAGCGTAGGTTCATACAGTGGACGCCCTGCACCACGCCCTCTTTGGCCGGCACCTCACTCACCTGGAAACGGATCATCTTGCCCAGCCGAGAAATCGCGAAGAGATCACTCTGGGCGTCGATGCTGTGGGCGCCGACCACGACATCTGCTTTCATGGCAACCTTCCCCCCGGATCCTGGGGATTTGTTGGCGCTGAAACCGGGCATCAGCCGCACCGTGCCCTTGCCATCCTGCGAAAGCAGGAAGACGCCACCGTCGGCGGGCGGCGCCGCAACCGCCACGACGCGGTCGCCAGGGTTGACGCGCAGGCCAAGACAGCCGCGCACCGGCACCTGTCGCTCGCTGAACCGGATGGCCAGCCCGCTGCGCGTGACGATGAAGACTTCGTCGGCACCATTGCTCCAGCACGCCGCAGCGGGCGCGCCGCCGTCGCGTGGGTCGCACAGCACCGTGCCTGGCTGTAGGCTGGAGCCGACATACTGGCGCGCAATGCGTCGGATTTGGCCCCGCTCCGTGACCAGCAACAGGAAGGAGCCGCCATCCACCGGCGTGTCGGTCGTCACGATGGCCAGCCGCTCGTCGGACCGCATGGGAAAGCGCGCCAAGAGAGATTCGCCGCGCCCACGGACCTCGCGCTCTGTCACCTCGCTGACCGGTAGGCGAAAGGCGCGCCCTTGATCGGTCAGCAGAATCAGGCTGGCTGTCACGTCGGCCATGACGACAAAGGCGGGCGGGTCATTCTCTGGCGTGTCCAGGTCGAAGACACCCATGCCGCCGCGACGTTGGCGCAGATAGAGATGGCGCGGCGTGCGTTTGGCCACGCCGCCGGCACTCACGGTGATGATGTGGATAGAGGTCGGCGCTTCGCTCGGCTCGAGCGGCGCGTCGATGCGCTGCTCGCTATCGCCTTCACTGCGCAGGCTTTCAATTTCTGCTTCCAGCATTTCGATGTAGGCAAGGATATCAGGGGCAAGCCCCGTCAGATCGGGTCGTTGCATGGCAATACTCCATAGATCGAGAGGGTGAATGGTCAGGGAATGGTCTGGGCGATGCGCAGGACCTCTTCAGCATAGCGCTGAGGCTCTTCTGGCAGATCGCTCCATGCGCCGCCGGTGGCCAGGAAGTCATTCAAGCGCTCCGGCCCCCAGTTGTAAGCTACCAGCATCCACTCTTTTTCAGGGTGACCCTGGGCAGAGAGCCGGCTGCGCAGGTAGTCGAGATAGACGGCCGCCACCTGCACATTCCCGTAACTGTCGAAGGGATCGCTGGCGTTGACCGCAGGCGCCCACTCGCGCCACGTCTGCGGCAGCACCTGCATGAGACCCATGGCACCGGCATGGCTCAGCGCCAGCGAGTCAAAGCTGCTCTCGACGTAGGCCATTGCCGCCAACATGCGCCAGTCAAGGTCGTATTGCGTGCTGACTTCCTGGAACATCTGCGCGTAGGTCAGCTGGCCGTCTGCACTGCCCCGCGTCACAGCCGGCACCGATGCAGCGGCGGGCATCTCGAGACCGGTTGCCGGCGCCGTGCGCGCCGGGCCGCCGTTGCTAGGGGCGCTGATCTGCTCAGGCAGTACCAGCGGCAGCATCGGATCGGGCAGGCTTGCTGTTGTGCCAGGCCCCGGCGCACCGGTCTCGGTGCCGGCCATGCTGGGATTTGTCGCAGCGGGCTGGTTCAGGTTGACGATGATGACGGGTGGGGCTGCCATGGCAGGGGATGTGGCCAGGGCTGACGCCGGTGCGGCTGCCGGCAGTGTGCCGGCGCCTACAAAGAGCGCTGTCACTAGGGCCAGGAGCATGACGGCAAACGCTCCGGCAGCGATGAGGCCAGTCAGAGAGGCCAGTTGCAGCGGACCGATCAGGGGCCGTACAGGCACGGATGCCTGGATCCGGCGTGGCGCTGGCCCATCACCCACCGCTGTTGCCGCAAGCATGATCGGCAGTGGCCGGGCATGCAGTCCGAGCAGCGGCAGTCGCCGTACCGTAGCGCGCAGCAGCAGGCGGGTCCGCTGCCCTGCCCGTAAGGTGAGGAGCGGCGCCACCTCAGCCGTTCCGCTGGCCAGGAATTCAAAGCGGCACAGGCCATCCGGTGCACTCCCGTTCATCTGCAACGCAACGGCGTGATTGCCCTCATTGGCGAGCGATAGCTGGAGCAACGTACTGCGCTGCCACCAGGAGACCGCACGCGCTTCACCCACCTCGAAAGACAGCCGGTCATAGGCCGCAACGGTCAGAATAGCACCCACGCGCGCATAGCGCTCTGGGTAGTCGGACGAACGCACAACCACTGCCAGATGATAGTCCCCTGCTTCGGAGTCGGCCGTGCGCGGCGGTGTGACGATCAGATTCAGCGTGCGCCGCTCGCCGGGATGGATGGAGGCCTGTAAATAGGGGTCCAGTACCCAACGATCGTCGATCCACCCTTCCAAATGCACGCGCATCAGCGCACGGTGGCTGCCATTGTTGAGTACGGTCACCTCCAGTGCAACACTGCTGCCCGGCTCGACATGCCAATGGCGTTGGCTGAGAGTCACGACCAGGATATCGTCCTGGAGATCGGCGATGGCCGGCGATTTCTCGGGGGCGAGCGCAGCCGACTCCGGGGCGGCCACGCTACCGTCCACATCCCAGACCTGCCAGTCACTCAGTTCGGAGGGCAGCGACCAGGGCACACGCGTCACCTTTGCGCCAGAAACATCTGACTGCTGCTGCCCTTCTGTGCTGGCAGGCGGAATCAGTTCATCGTCATGCATGCGAGCTAGTATCAAGGCTGTGGATTGTCGTGTCAAATGAAGCGGGTGGCAGGGATATTTCCCAGGGCGAAGGCAACTTGTGACAGTTCCAGATCGCTGGCACAATAAAGCTCTGAGAGACGACATGAGTCAACATGGCAACAGTTGAGACCTTGAATCAGACCGAATCCGCGACAGGCGACGGTTTGGCAACAAAATATCCGCGCGAAGGCCGTTTTGTCAACCTGGCGCGTCGCGTGCCCGCCGGCAGTTGGAAATATCTGCTGGTGCTGTCCGACGCGCTGCTGATCTTGGCGGCTTTTTTGACCGCGTACCTGCTGCGCTACCAGGCCCAGCTTTTCATTAGCGTCGATCCGGCATTTCAACTGCCGATATGGAGCTACCTGCCGCTCGTGCTCCTTTTGGTTGCCGTGCTGCTCGCCGCGTTTCGATTCTCAGGGGTCTACCCCTATCAACCGGGGCGCAGTTGGGTCGAAGAGGTCTGGCATATCGCCACCGCATCCACAGCCGGCGTGATCGTGCTCATCGTCCTCAACCTGATTTTCCGCCCCATGCTCTTCAGCCGTCTCGTCTTTCTCTATACGGCAATTCTGGTGACCGGCTATCTCGGCATCAGCCGTATGCTGATCCTGGTCGCGCGCAGCCACCTGCGCCACTACGACATTGGCGTTCAACGCGTGCTGTTGGTGGGCGCCGGCGATGTCGGGCGTATGGTGATGCGCACCATGGCGGCACGTCCCGATTACGGACTCAAACTCATCGGCTTTCTCGACGACAACCCGGCCAAGAGCACCACGGATGTGGGACGATTCAAGGCGCTGGGGCCGGTCGAAAATGCCGCTGCTGTCATCGCCGCACATAGTATCGACCGCGTCATCATCTGCCTGCCTTGGCAGACGCACCGCACGATCCAACGTGTCCTGCGCGAGTGCGAGCAACTCGACGTGGCGGCTTACGTCGTGCCTGATTTCTTCCAACTCACCAAGAACCAGATGAAGGTCGATGAGATCAACGGAATCCCGCTGATTTCGACGCGCGAAATCTCGATTCAGGGCTGGAACCTGGTGGTCAAACGCGGCTTTGATCTGGCCGTAGGGATAGGGATGGCGCTCGTGATGCTGCCGGTGATCGGCGTGATTGCCCTCGCTATCCGCCTCGACACACCTGGCCCAATCTTCTACAGTCAGGTGCGTGTCGGCAAGAATGGCAAAGAGTTCCGCTGCCACAAATTTCGCTCCATGGTCAGCAATGCCGACGCATTACGCGCTGAGATTGCCGCCATGAACGAATCTTCTGGGCCGCTGTTTAAGATTCGCAAGGACCCGCGCCTGACGCGCGTGGGCCGTGTCATTCGGCGCTACAGCCTGGACGAACTGCCACAGCTCTACAACGTGCTACATGGCGAGATGAGCCTCATCGGCCCACGGCCGAACTTACCCAGCGAAGTGGCCCACTACCAGGAGTGGATGAACAAGCGCCTCTCGGTCAGCCCTGGCATCACGGGGCTGTGGCAGGTCAGCGGACGCAGCGATCTCACTTTTGACGAGATGGTGCTTCTGGATATCTATTATGTCGAAAACTGGAGCCTGGGGCTGGACATGAGTATCCTCCTGCGCTCGGTGCCTGCCGTGATCCAGGCCAAGGGGGCCTACTGATTGGACGCCGGCCATGCCGGCCCCATCACTTTCTTCTATTCCCTGCCAGACAGTCGAGCGACGCACACCATGCAGCAACGCATCTTGATTTTGATGAGCGACACCGGCGGTGGCCATCGCGCCAGCGCGCAGGCTCTGAAGGCTGGTTTCGACGAACGTTTCCCAGGACGTTTCGCTGTCGAGATTATCGATGTCATTACTGACTATCTGCCCTGGCCACTCAACCAGATGCCCAAGGCCTACCCGTTCCTGTCCAACGACGTACCCTGGCTGTGGAAACTGCTCTACGGCAACCAGACACACGGCCTCAGCCGTACGCTCACGGGGGTCGGCAGCCGTTTCTCCGTTGGCTACATCAGGCGGGCGTTTGTGCAGCATACGCCCGATCTCGTCATCTCTGTGCATCCGCTCATGCAGCTAGTCAGCATGCTGGCGATGGCGCAGATGCAGCAGCATGTCCCGTTCGTTACGGTCGTCACTGACCTGACTACGGCGCACCCGCTCTGGTTCCATCCCCAGGTCGATGCCGTCTACGTCGCCAGCGATAACACGTATACCATGGCACAGCAGGCAGGTGTGCCGATGGATCGGATCCACCTGCTGGGATTGCCCATCCGCCCAGCCTTTGCGCAGCCGGTGCGCCCGCGCCCAGAGTTACGCGCCGCGCTGGGCATGGCGCCAGAAATACCCGCCGTGCTGCTGATTGGCGGCGGCGAGGGGATCGGCCCAGTCGAAGAAATTGCCCGGCACTGCAATGCCACACTGAGCGACGGCGTTGCTGGACAGATCGCCGTCGTCTGCGGGCGTAATAAGGCGATGCAGGAGCGACTGGCCGCGTTCGACTGGGCGATTCCGGCGGCGATCAACGGCTTTGTCGACAATATGCAGGAGTGGATGGGAGCGTGCGACTGCATTGTCACCAAGGCCGGCCCAGGCACGATTGCAGAGGCGCTCATCTGTGGCCTGCCCATCATCCTCAGTGGCTTCATTCCGGGCCAGGAAGAGGGAAACGTTCCCTTTGTGATGGAAAACGGCGTCGGCGCTTATATCGAGGAGCCGGCAGAAATTGCGGCGACCGTCGCCCGTTGGTTCGGCCCACAACGCAGCGATCTCGTGGCCATGTCTAAACGTGCACGCAGCCTGGGACATCCTCAGGCGACCTTTGACATCGTCCACTCGATCGCGGACGTGCTAGAGAAGGCGACGGCGTAGGCGCCTGTACGCTATCGCGCCGCGCGCAGATACGCCCAGTACGTGTCTCCGACGGCAGTAGATTTCCCAAAGTTGTCGAAGAGATTGCCCGTCGGATAGCGGCTGTCGCGGGCAGAATACCAGTTCCAGCGTTGTACCAGACGGTAGCCGTCGCCAGGCATACCGAGCCGTTCATCGCGTAACGATTGGAAGAGGTCGAAACTGTCGAC
>CAIRNL010000033.1 GCA_903879975.1 uncultured Chloroflexota bacterium
CAGCATGATGAAGCGGCAGGTCGGTGTCAAGGATAGTGGGACGATCTTTCCTGGCCACGGTGGCATGCTCGATCGGCTCGATAGTCTTCTTTTCACGCTGCCGTTCATTTACCAGGCAATGCTCTTCTACGAACGCGTTGTACTGTAGTGCACACCCACAAGGAACGGGATAAGCCTGTAGTGCAGCAGCCTCAGCGTGCCTCGTCGACAGCCTTTCGTAGTTGCGTCAGATTCGCCGTTGGCGTGTCTGTCTTGTTGAAGACGGCGCTGCCGACGACGATCACGTTGGCGCCCGCATAGATCACATCGACGATATTCCCCACATAGATGCCGCCATCCACCTGTAAATCTGCCAACGGACACAGTTCATCCATCATCCTGCGCATACGCCGGATTTTGGCTGTCATCGTCTCAATGAAGCGTTGTGAACCGAAACCTGGGTTCACCGTCATGATCAAGACCTGGTCGACGAAGGGAAGCACCTCACGCACGGCTTCATTGGGGGTAGCTGGGTTGAGAGCAATGCCGGCGCGCCGGCCTAGGCCCGTAATCTGTTGAACGGCGCGATGCAGGTGGAGTGTCGCCTCGGCGTGCACGGTGATGGTGTCAGACCCGGCTTCGGCAAATTCTGCAATGTAGCGCTCTGGCTCTGCAATCATCAAATGCACATCCAGCGGTAGCCTGGTCAGCCGGCGCACGGTATGTACAATCAACGTGCCGAAGGTGATATTGGGGACGAAGCGTCCGTCCATCACGTCGAGGTGAATCAAATCCGCGCCGCCTGCTTCAGCCGCTGCTATCTGCTCGGCAAGATGCCCGAAATCTGCAGTCAGAATGGAAGGCGCCAGCTGGACTGGCTTGCTCTCTACCATGGTTCTCTCGGCTTTCATTTCACGGATGCTGATGTAAAAATTCTACCATAATCTGGGCAACACGCCACGGCTGTCGAAAAAGGAGCGCATGGGTCTGCCGAGGAACGAGATGCAACTCGGCGTCGTATATGGCCGCAGCCATCCGCTCGGCGATAGCAGGCGGGAAGAACTCGTCGGCTGTACCGTGGATGATGCAGACCGGCATGGCGAAGCTGGCCAGAGTGGTGAGTGGGAGGTCGATTGCGGTCTCCGGATGCAGGCGGCGAAAGCCAGCCAGGATCACATCCTCGTAATAGCCTTCGTAGTGGTAGGGGTCGTGCAGCCGGGCAGTTGCTTCCATCCAGTTGGCTGCTGCCTTGAAATCAGCAGGATCCAGTTGGCCAGTATGTCCTGATTTGGTGGGGTTGATGCTGTGCGTTGTGCTGACAAGGGTGAGCGTGCGGGGCCGCACGAGCCCTTCGGCTACCAGAAGCTGGGCCAACATGCCGCCGCTGCTGCATCCGGCTAGATGTGCCTGCTGCGCCTGCTCAGCTTCTAGCCAGGCTGCCAGTTGGCGCGCAATCTGGCGATGATTGAAGTCAGTCGGATGCCCGATCGACTGGCCGTGACCTGGCAGATCGGGCAGTAGGATACGCTGATGCTCACGGAGGGTGTCAAGCAGTGCTCCCCACGCTGCACGCCCGCTGCTCATGAAATTGTGCAGCAGGACGAGGGTAGGCGCTACTTCTTGGCGAGCATCTGTTGCGTCGAATACTTCATAGAAGATCGATCCCGTTTCGGTGTCAAAGGCACGTTCAGACATATCTGCGCGTTTCTGGGGAGTCGTTGCTTGTCTCCGCCGGCGGCTGTGGACGATGTTCGGTGCCTGCCATGGCTGCACTCATGACTTGGAAGACCTCTGAAATGTCGTCGGTCGTGATAATGCCAAGCACCTGCCCATGATCGGCGACCGCAATCACCCTGCTGGCGCTCTGCCCCATCCGTTCCCAGACTGTGGCCAGATCTGTCTCTGGCGAGCAGACTGGAATATCGCTGGCCGGCTGCATGACGTCGACGACGCGCGTTTCGGGGCCGCTCTCACGCAAAGCATTGATCAGACGGGGCCGTGTCAGCACGCCAACAAAGTGGCCGCTCAAGTCGCGCACCGGAAAGTCTGTCTGATAGGAACGCATCAGCAGGTCGACAACTCGCTCGACGCGCTCACTGGTGTAGAGTGTGGTAGCACCTGGCGTCAGCGCCCGGCCGGCTTTGTACTGGCGCAGCACCGCTCGGCTGCTAACAGCTTCCAACTCTGCTGAACCGCCGACATAGACGAAAAACGCAATCAACAGCAGGCTGATCGCACCGCTGAAGATCCCGTAAATCGCCATCAGCACCGCCAGCAGGCGCCCGATCAAAACCGCAGTGCGTGTCGCCTGCGTGTAAGACATGATATAAGCCAGCAGCGCCCGTAGCAGACGTCCGCCGTCGAGCGGGAAGGCTGGCAACAGATTGAAGAGCGCCAGCAGCAGGTTGGTGGAAAGCACGAAGACTACCAGGTTGAGTAGACTCGGACTCTGAATATTGGCGCCAACCGCATTCAGAGAGAGAACCTGGGCCAGATTGCCGCTATTGAGAAGTAGTGCCACCGGTATCAGCACAATCGTAATGATCACGTTGATCACTGGGCCTGCGGTGACGACGGCGATCTCTTGGGAGGGCTTTTCGGGAATGCGCTCCAGATTGGCCACGCCGCCGATCGGCAGGAGTAGGATACTGCGTGTGCCTACCCCAAAGCGCCTGGCCATGAGTGCATGGCCGTATTCGTGGAGTGTGACGCTCGCAAAGAGCAGCAGCATGCTCAGTACTCCGTACAAGCTCCCTACGAGCCAGCCAGCCGGCCCAGAGCCATAGAGAAAAGCGCCAAAGGCTAACACGAGTACGAATGACCAGTGTACCTTGACGTCGATACCCAGGAGACGGAATTCCGCCAGGTTCCAGTTCATCGCAATGTCCTTTGTGAAAGCATGTCATCATCGCACCAATGTATCGTCTCCATCATGACAGGATGACCCACAGAAATGTGTCAATATCACTACAAAGGTACGTTAGAGGAGAGTTAGAATGACTGCTCTCCAGCCGCTTCGTTCAGTCGACCACAAGCTGCGTAGGGCCGCCGGGATTGCATTGCTGGCAGGGACAGGATGAGCGCAATGCTTCGAACGGGAAAATTCCGGCTGTATGCCCGTCTTGCCATGTAAAACGGATGGCATAGTGTCCAACCAATTCAGCTGCGACGATTTCGGCGCTGGGTGGCGGCGTGGCGACAAGACGCAGCGGATCACGGGTAGAGGCTCGCTCGCGGCGCTCTTCTCGACAGGTGGCACAGGGACAGTGCGCGCGCAGCCAGATAAGCTCGAATTGGCTGGTATGGCCATCCTGCCAAACCACATGCATGTGGCCGGTGCTCCGTTCGATTGCGATATCTTTGGGATGTGTCTCAATGGCCATGAAGGGATCGCTTTAGCTGGGCGATGGCTGAATTGTGGCGCCAACTGGCAATTGCTTCCCATAGGCCGGCCATCGCCGATAGATTGGGTTCAAACATAGGTAGAGTTATCCACAATGGGGATAACTCTGTGGGCATCTAGCTGTTTAGAGAGAAGCCAGATTGTAATCCCTGGGGACAACTATAACAGAAGGTTAATGGCTTGTTTGCAACGCAGATTACTACCTTAAAGTTGTATGCCGAACTGAGTGACACCTAGTGAGATAGATTGGGTCTGTGGATCGTGTGTGACGCTATATTTCGCGTAGAATGCATGTTCTGGCAGTATTCATTGACGATAATAGCACAAAAAGTACCTCAGATCGCCTGTTGCCGGCGTTGTCAATTGACTGTGATTCTGATAGACTTCCAATCGTTACGAAATGGACTTCTAATCGTTACGAAGACGAAGTTGGCCCCAAGGTTACCAGCGCCATTTGTAGTTTGTCATCGTAGCCGGCGCTGACTTCGCTGGCAGGATGCGACCTCAATGCATCCTCAAAAATTGGCTCGACGAGCATTCTGTTCGCAGCCAAGTTGGATCTTGTGCATCAAAATAATCAGTGATCAGAGCGTATTGCAATGCGGCATGCGCTTTATTTATCCCTGGGCAACGCGCCGTTCCCTAGGTCTGTTTAAACGCGGACGCTTTCATCGACGACAGGCAGGAACCGAATCAGGAGGGGTATATGAGTTACGGAGTGCCAGTAGATCTGGCTAGCGAAAGAGATGCGAACTCTGGCGTTCACTGTCCACCAAACCGAAACTATCTGAACGCACGCCACCATCAGGTCTCGTTTATGGAAAACCAAGTGTCTGATTCTGCATCTGACCGGACGAATGTAGCAGAACTGAATACGAATGAGAGCCGGGTATGGCCGCAGAAAAATGGCAGCGACGCAGTGCAGCCGGCTTCTGGTGGTACCGACGCTCTGCTTGCGCAGGCCTTGACGCTACCCTCCCCCCATCCACAACAGGACGCGCTCGATCCTCATGCAATCTGGCAGCAACTGCTGGGTGAGTTTGCCTTGGAAAACCAGCCAGGACAACTGGACGCTTGGATTCAGGCCAGCCAGGTGCTTCACTATGAAGATGGACATTTCATCATTGCCCTACCGAATGCCTACTACTTGGACTGGGCACAGAGCCGCTTGCGCCCGCGTATCAAGCGCAAGCTGTCGGTGATTATGAAACGCAGCTCGGTTGACGTCACCTTTCGTGTGGTGGCGCCATCGCCAGATCGCTCCGATAATTCCGTGCAGCCGGCCCCGCTTTATACAGCGCCGGTAGAGAAAATAACGCCTGTGTCATCCGGGATGGCCCAGGCGGGAAAGGTCGGCACGGCCGTGCCGCAGGTAATCGGACCCGTCAATTCGAAATACACCTTCGACTCTCTCGTTGTCGGCAAGCATAATCGCATGGCGGTTGCCGCCGCTGACGTGATCGCTCACACGCCAGGCGAGCGGTTCAATCCGCTGTTTGTCTACGGCGGAAGTGGTCTAGGCAAGACGCACCTGCTCAACGCCATTGCCAATCGTCTGGCTGAACACCGCTATCGGGTTCTCTACTGCTCTGCCGAACAGTTTACCAACGATCTGGTGCACGCGATCCGCGATCGTTCGACGGACGCGTTTCGCGCCAAGTATCGTGCGCTCGATGTGTTGCTCATCGATGATGTGCAATTTATTGTCGGTAAAGAAAGTACTCAGGAGGAACTCTTTCATACCTTCAATGATCTGCACGCAGCCGGTAAGCAGCTGGTGTTGACCAGCGACTGCCCGCCACGGGAACTGCCAAGCCTGGAGGACAGGTTGCGCAACCGCTTTGAAGGTGGCTTGCTGACTGACATTGTCATGCCCGATTTTGAGACGCGCGTCGCCATCCTGCAGACGAAACTCGAGCGTCAGTCTCTCAATATTTCCTACGACGTGCTCATGGTGATCGCCGATCGGATCAAGAGTAATGTACGCGAGCTCGAAGGCGCCCTGAACAACGTATGGTTGTACGCGCAGACGCACGGCATGCTGCTGACAGCTGCGCTGACCGACAGTATTCTGGGCTCGTTGGGGCCGCGCCGTACTCCGTGTACACCTCCGCGCACTATCGCACGGGTTGCGGAATACTATGGGCTGACAGTCGACGACTTGACGGGCCGCCGCCGTACCGCAGATATTGCCCGTGCTCGCCAGGTAGCGATGTATTTGCTGCGCGAGGAAAATGGCCTGTCGTTGCCGTCAGTCGGCGAGTTTCTGGGCGGGCGCGATCATAGCACGGTCAGCCATGGCGTTGAGAAGATTGCCGGCGAGATTCAGTCGGACGAGGGGCTGCGCCAGGCGATCGTCAAGCTGCGCGATCGCCTGTATTTGCCGTAGCCGGCGGAAGTTGCCGCCGGCTCCAGTTCGCGGGTCGCCCTGCGCAAGTCTGCGGTGAGCGACCCATCTGGCTCCCTTGTTCGTTTCCCTGGATGGGCTTTTGCACAAATGTCCTCAGTTCGGTAAACTATATGGTAACGCTATAGCGACAGCAAAGCGTGTGACTGCTTGGTATAAAACGGCGCTTGATGAATCTTGTGGCGTCTCCCTATGGCCTCTCACCGGAGTTATGAATGAGCACAGACGGTCGCCAGAAGGCCCTCGAGACCACCCTGGCAGGCCTCAACAAACGCTATGGGGACGGTGTCGTCATGAAGCTGGGCGAAGCGACCCGCCTCAATGTCGAAACCATCCCTACTGGCAGTCTGAGCCTCGACATCGCACTGGGTGTTGGTGGCATGCCACGTGGGCGTATCATTGAGATCTACGGTCCGGAGAGTTCTGGTAAGACGACGATCTGCCTCCATGTCATCGCCGAGGCACAACGCAACGGCGGCATCTGTGGTTTCGTGGATGTGGAACATGCGCTCGATCCCGCCTATGCCGCCAAGATCGGCGTCGACGTCAACAACCTCTATGTCAGTCAGCCTGACACGGGCGAGCAGGCGCTTGAGATCGCCGAGTCCCTTGTGCGTTCGAATGCGATTGACGTTGTGGTAGTTGACAGCGTGGCGGCGCTGGTGCCGCGTGCCGAGATCGAAGGGGAGATGGGTGACAGCCATGTCGGCTTGCAGGCGCGGCTCATGAGCCAGGCCCTGCGCAAGCTCATAGGTGTTGTCAAGTCCAGCAACACGTGCATGATTTTCACGAACCAGTTGCGTCAGAAGATTGGCGTCATGTTTGGTAACCCGGAGACTACCTCGGGTGGCATGGCGCTCAAATTCTACGCCAGTGTGCGCCTCGACGTGCGCCGCATCGAAAGCATCAAACAAGGCGAGCAGGTCATTGGCAATCGCACGCGTGCAACGGTGAAAAAGAACAAAGTGGCGGCGCCCTTTCGCACCGCTGAGTTTGACATCATGTACAATGAGGGCATCAGTACAGTCGGTGATCTGCTGGATCTTGGTGTCACCTATGACGTTCTTGTCAAGCGTGGCGCATACTATCGCTACCAGGATGAACCGATCGGGCAAGGGCGGGAGTCTAGCAAAGAGTATTTGCGCCAGAATCCCGCTGTCGCTCTCGACATCGATGCACTGATCCGCCAAAAGGCAGGGCTGCCGACCCGTCATGCTGCAGAACAGTCGGGTGCGAACGGCAGCAGCTGACTAGTTGCGCCTGGATGCATGCCGCCCGCTGCTTTTCTGACGTCACACGTATTCCTATGGATGCTATCATGGCGGAGCGCATCGACGCGCACTGTCATTGATTTGCTCTTGCGCTGTAGTGACAGACTATGGCGCTTTTTTGTTCCGGATACCAACCCTACAGAGAGTTGGCGAGTGGAATGAAATGGCACAGATAACTCATTTTATATGTATGAGGTCAACAAGGTATGGAAAACGTCATATTGACGATCTCCCTCGTCGTCCTCTTCACCCTGATCGGAGCCGGTATCGCCGGCTACCTGGCGTTTCGGCGCGGGCGTGAAGCAGGCATACGAGTCGAGAAGGAGCGCCAGGAAGCAATGCGTCTTGGCGCAGAGGAACAGGCTGCGCGCATTGTGGCCGAAGCTGATACCCAGGCAAAGCAACTTCAGCTCACAATGAAGGAAGAAGAAGTTCAACGCCGCAAGGAGATGGATGCCGAAGCCACTCGCCGCCGCAGCGAACTGGAGAAGATCGAAGAACGCCTGCAAAATCGCCTAGATACCGCCGAACGTCGATTACAGCAGATTGATGCGCGCGAGCGCAAGCTGAACCAGCGCGAAAACCGCTGCAACGAGCGCGAAGCCAAGCTTATGACTGTTGAAGAAGATTGGGCGGCTGAGTTGCAGCGCGTTGCCAACATGACTGAAGACGAGGGACGGCTGGTTCTTTTGGAGCGCGTCGAACAGAAGTCACGTCAAGAGATGGCACGTAAGATCCGTGAGGTTGAAGGCCAGGCAATGGAGGAGGCCGATCGTCGCGCCCGTGAAATCATTACTTTAGCCCTGGAGCGCATTGCCAGCGAGCATGTGAGCGAATTCTCGGTCAGCAGCGTCGATCTTCCCTCCGACGAGATGAAGGGGCGCATTATCGGGCGCCAGGGACGTAATATTCGTGCGATCGAGCAGGCACTGGGTGTCGACCTGGTCGTCGATGATACGCCGGAAGCCATTATTATTAGTAGCTATGACCCGATCCGCCGCGAAGTGGCGCGTATGTCCTTGAGCAAGCTAGTGGCTGACGGGCGTATTCACCCCGCCCGTATCGAAAAAGAAGTCGAAAAGGCGCAGCAGGAAATCGACCGTATTATCATCGAGTCTGGCGAGCAGGCGATGATCGAGGCCGGCGTCTCTGGGTTGCACCGTGAAGTACAGAAAACGTTGGGGCGACTCAAGTTTCGTACCAGTTATGGCCAAAATCAGCTCTCGCACGCAGTGGAAACGGCTAAGCTGGCTGGCCTCATCGCCGCTGAACTGCACGCCAATGTCAAGGTCGCACGCATGGGGGGACTCTTACACGACCTGGGCAAGGCTGTCACCCATGAAATCGACGGGCCGCATGCCGTGGTAGGTGCTGAAATCGCCAAACGTTACAATGTACCAGATGTGGTCGTCAATGCAATCGCCTCGCACCATGGTGAAGTCGAACCAGAGTCCATTGAGGCGATTATCGTGGCTGCCGCAGATGCCATTTCGGGGGCG
>CAIRNL010000034.1 GCA_903879975.1 uncultured Chloroflexota bacterium
CCAGCAGGCCAACGACCAGCGCACCGGCATAGGCGACGATCGTCACGTAGACGGTGATGCCGATGCCTTTGGCCACTGCCGTGAAGATCGTGGCATAGCCGTCGTCGGTGGCGATGCGCCACGCCATGATCACGCCGAGGAGGAGTGCTGCCAGCAGCCAGTAGGGGATTCGTTCCAGAACGTTGTACGCAGCGTGACGGCTCGGTGCAGGCGGTGTCGATGCAGACATGACAGGCGTCTCCCTGGCGCGGGTGAGTGGAAAGGGTTGTAAAAGCCGGATGTGCGTCGGTCAACGCCCAATGGCCGGCTGCAACGCCTGCGCGTCGAACGCAGCCGCAGCCAGGGTTTCGTCAAGGTCGACCTGAGCGCGCTCGGCGTAGCTGGCATAGCGCACCCGCTTGTTGCGCGCCGGATCGTCCAGTTCGGGCAGCAGTCCCATGGCGGCCTTCATCGGCTGGAAAGTCGCCGACTCGGCGTGCGTGATGTAGTGGAGCAGCGCGCCCATCATCGTCGTGCGGGGCAGCTTCAACAGTGCCTCTCCAGCCAGCAGCCGCATGATGTTGACGCCTGCCACCAATCCGCCCATCGTGCTGCCGACATAGCCTTCGGTGCCCGTGATCTGCCCGGCAAAGAAGAGATCGGCGCGCGCCTTGAATTGCAGCGTCGGGTGCAGCAACGTCGGGCTGTTGATGAAGGTGTTGCGGTGCATCTGGCCCAGCCGTTCGAACTCGGCGTGCTCCAACCCCGGAATCAGCCGCAGCACCTGTTCCTGCGCCCCCCACTTCATGTTCGTCTGGAAACCTACCATATTGTAGAGCGTGCCGGCCACGTTGTCCTGGCGTAACTGCACCGCGGCCCAGGGGCGGCGCCCCGTGCGCGGGTCACGTAGTCCCACCGGACGCATGGGGCCAAAGGCCAGCGCTTTCTCCCCGCGCGCAGCCAGCGCCTCGATCGGCATGCAACCCTCGAAGTAGCGCTCCAGCTCCTTGTCGACACCCTTGAGTTCGATCTTGGGTGCATCTAGCACCGCCTGCACAAAGCGTGCATACGCTTCTTTGTTGAGCGGGCAGTTGATGTAGTCGCCCTCATCGCCCCCCAGTTCGCTCTCGCGATCGTAGCGGCTCTGGCGGAAGGCCACTGACATGTCGATGGAGCCAGCTACCACGATCGGCGCCATTGCGTCGTAGAAATAGAGATGCTGCTGGCCCGTGAGCTTCTGAATCTCGGCAGTCAGTGCGCCGCTCGTCAGCGGCCCGGTAGCGATGATGGTCGGCCCGGATGGGATTTCGGTCATCTCATGACGGTGCACGGTGATGTTGGGATGGCCGGCAATCAGCTCCGTGATTTCCGCAGCAAATTCTTCGCGTGAGACGGCCAGCGCCGCGCCGGCTGGCAGCGCGTGTTTGAACGCCGTGCGGATCACCAGGCTACCCATGCGCTGCAACTCGTTCTTGAGAATGCCCAGCGCGCGGTCGGGCAGCGTAGAACCCATGGAGTTGCTGCACACCAGCTCGGCCAGCCGGTCGCTGACGTGCGCCTCCGTACTGCGCATGGGCCGCATCTCGTAGAGAGCCACGCGCCCGCCGCGCTCCGCAATCTGCCAGGCCGCCTCGCTCCCTGCCAGCCCGCCACCGATAATCGTTATGCGCTCACTCATGGCATCCACACCCTTTGTCGGCTCACCGTGCCCCAACTCGACCGCAAGGATACCACGCCGCTCCACTGCATGCGAATTGCAACTGGCCCAGCCAGCCTGGTGTCACTCACTTGCGTCCGTTGTCCTGGCAACAACGTATCTCTGCTGCTCGCCCCGATGGGGCACTCAAGCTGCTATGCAGCCGATATGACTTTTGAAAACGCCGGGTTCGATTTTTTATGAGATTGACACTGTCTGGAATTTGTGTTACATTAAGGATCGATCCCCAAGACCGAAAGCAAATTGTAGTCATTCGCAAGCAATACAAAATATTGGGCTTTGGATTTTATTGCTACTGGTGGGGAAACCTGGCTCTCCTGTGGACATTCCAGGGGAGAGTCCTGCGGTTCCTGAGCGACACTCTGCAACGCATCGCATGTGTGTCGAAAGTTTCCCCCCTGTATCGTGCCCTTGGATCATGTTGGTTGCACAGGTTGGTGTCCAGAGTAAAGGCGCGCTTGCGTCTGCCCGCGCTCTCGGCTTGCCTGTTTTCCATTCTATTCAATGTTCCGTAACTCAGTGTTCCGTAACAAGGAGAGGAGTCCGATGGGAAAGCTAAAGTTCGTGAGTGTGTTAGTGGTCCTGGCCATGCTGCTCGCTGCGTGTGGCGGCGGCGCGCCAGCTGCAGAGGCCCCCGCTGCAGAGGCCCCCGCCGCAGAGGCCCCCGCCGCAGAGGCTCCGGCAGCCGAAGCCGCTAAAGAGGCGCCAAGTCTGGCCGAAGCCGTGGCAGCTGGCACGTTGCCGCCGTTGGAAGAGCGCCTGCCTGCAGTGCCGTTTGTGGTCGGCCCTGGCGTCCTGTTGAGCGAGGGCAATGTGCCGAATTGGGCGCCAGGCCAGTACGGCGGCACCTTGAACACGGCACACAGCGTTGCTGACTGGGCGCCGGACGTCTTCGTCATGCTCAATGAGCCGCTGTTGCAGGCGCCTGACCTGAGCGTGCAGGGCATCCAGGGCAATGTCCTAGAGAGCTTTGAGGTGAGCGACGACAACACCGTCTTCACTTTCAAGATGCGCAATGGGTTGAAGTGGTCGGATGGTGCACCTGTCACGACCGAAGACGTGCGCTTCACGTGGGAGAACATCTACGGCAACGAGAATATCTTCCCGAGCGGTGTCCCTGCACGCTTCCGCGCCGGCTTTGATCCGGGTGGCGATCCCATGACGCTGGAGATCGTGGATGACCTTACCTTCACGCTGACCTCGCCCGAACCCTATGGCGGCTTCTTGCGCAACATCACGATTGAAGGCTGGAATGGCTACACAGTTCTCGTCAACCCATCCCACATTTTGAAGCAGTGGCATGCAGATTTCACCCCTGTCGAGGAGATGGCGGACGAACTGGCGAAGAACAACCTCACCGATGAGTGGTGGACGCTGTTCAACCAGCAGAAGTGGTGCCAGAACTGGAACACGACAGCCGATCGCTGCATTGGCTATCCGACGCTGAATCCGTGGGTATCGGTTGCTTCCGACACGCCCGGCGTCAAGATCTTTGACCGCAACCCATACTACTGGAAGGTCGACGCCGAGGGCAAGCAGCTCCCGTACATCGACCGCATTGTTTCAGTGCAGGTTGAAGATGTCGAGATGGTCAATCAGCGTGTGCTGAACGGCGATGTCGACTTCCTGCGCGAGAGCACGGCGCTCGTCAAGGTGCCGCTGTACAAGGAAAACGAGGAGAAGGGCGGCTTCCGCACCGTGCTGACCGATATGCATGTCGATTCCAGCACGCTCTTCCTCAACCAGACCTTCCCAGATGAGACTTGGCGTAAGATTGCCCAGGATGTTCGCTTCCGCCAGGCGTTGAGCCTTGCCATCAACCGTGACGAGATCATTGAGAGCGTCTACTATGGCTTTGCCAGCAAGCCGCTGGTCAGTGTCGGCGAGGAATTCTCCACCTACAATGTCGAGCAGGCGAATGCGCTGCTTGACGAGATGGGCATGACTGAGCGCGACGCCAACGGCATGCGCATGGTCGACGGCCAGCCGTTCTCCATCCTGTTGGAGCACGCGGCACACGCACCCGACCTCGAGCCGGTCGCTGAGCTGGTTTCCGAGCAATTGAAGGCGGTTGGTATTGACCTGCAGGTCAAGCGTATTGACCCGCAGTTGTGGGATCAGCGCACGCTGGCGAACGAACTCCAGGCCACGATGTTCTGGAGCCACGATCAGGGCTGGGACTCCGACTACAGCGGCAGCGATAGCTTCAATCGTACCGGTCGTGCGTGGCACCTGTGGCACCAGACCAACGGCGCTGAAGGCGAAGAGCCGCCGCAGTGGGTCAAGGACATGTACGAACTGGATGCTGCACGCTGGAGTTCTGTCTCCGGTTCCGACGAATTCAACCAGCTCAAGGAAGATACCTTTGCTTGGGCGCGCACCAATCTGCCGATGATCACCATTGTCGAACAGGTGAAATATCCGATGATCGCTGCTACGAATCTGCGCAATGTGGCAGAGGCCGGGTATGCGATCGCCTCGAACTTCGCAGGCGAGCAACTCTGGCTCGAGCAGTAACCGCTCTTCTTGATCTACCGGTCTGTCCCGCTGAATCCGGCCGAACCGGTAGACCCGATGACAGAACCTCTGCGTTTCCCGTGACATTTCAGCAGAACATGGCGGATATCACCGCCATGTTCTGCTGTCCGGACACAGGTATTACGCGCTCGTGCTGAGGAGGTAACCCTACGTGCTTGTCTATATTGTCCGCCGTCTGCTGATGCTGATCCCCATCCTTCTGCTGGTGTCGTTCATTGCGTTCTTCGTCATTGAGTTGCCGCCAGGGGACTGGGTGACGACATATGTTTCTCAACTGCGCACATCGGGGATCGAGTTGTCCAGCCAGGAAGCACAGCGCCTGAGTCAACTGTATGGCTTTGACCAGCCTACCTATGTGCGCTATTTCAAGTGGGTTCAAGGCATCGTGTTACGCGGTGACTTTGGTTGGTCGTTCCAGTGGGGCAAGCCTGTCGGTGAGGTCATTGCCGAACGGCTTCCGATTACATTGGTGATTTCGCTGATGGCGTTGGTCTTTTCATGGCTGGTTGCGATCCCTATTGGCATTTACTCGGCGACGCACCAGTATTCCGCGATCGACTATCTGGCGACCTTCATCGGCTTCATCGGCCTGGCCACGCCAGGCTTCCTGCTGGCGATGATCCTGGCCTGGGCTGCAAACCAGTATCTGGGCTTCTCTGCGCTGGGGCTCAATTCTACCGAGTTCCTGGATAAGCCTTGGAGTTTTGCCAAAGCAATCGATACGCTCCAGCACATGATCTTGCCGCTCATCATCATTGGCCTGGCCAGTGCCGGTTCGACCATTCGTGTCTTGCGCGGCAACCTCCTCGACGAACTGAAAAAACAATATGTCGTCACGGCGCGCGCCAAGGGGCTTTCAGAGTTGCAACTCCTCTTCAAATATCCCGTGCGGCTGGCGTTGAATCCGGTCTTCAGCACGATCGGGTGGTTGCTGCCAGCTATTTTCGCCGGTGAGGTACTCATCTCGATTGTCCTCAGTGTACCGTCGATCGGCCCGCTCCTGCTGCGTTCCACCTTGGCACAGGATATGTACCTGACTGGCAGTATTGTCCTGATTCTGAGTGCACTGACGATCGTCGGCAGCCTGATCTCCGACATCTACCTGGCCTGGGCTGACCCGCGCATTCGCTATGGAGGTCTCAGCAAATGAGCTCCCAGCTTTCCAATCGCACCGAAGGTGGGGGAACCGGCGGCACACCGCTCGTCGACGAAATGGAGGACCGCAGCATTGGGGCGGTCGACGAACGCCTGGAAGCGGCCGACGAGCGTTTCTACTATGCCA
>CAIRNL010000035.1 GCA_903879975.1 uncultured Chloroflexota bacterium
CACATACAGATAGTGCGTCTCTGTCGTCCCCTGCACAGTGTAGAGCAGGTCGGACTCGCTCTCCTGCAAGGTTTGGTCGACGAAGCTGGTCTCTTCCAGAGCCAGGCTCGACCAGTCAAACCGTTCAACCAGGGCGGGCGGCAGGTGGGGACGCAGAAAAGTGGCTGCTTCGTAGGGGTCTGCGAAGACGGAGCGAAAAAGTCTGTCGTGGGGTCGTTTCGTATCACCGCCCATTGGCTACCCTGAGCTTGCTCCTCACCTACACCAGTAAATCTACTGTAGCACAAAAAAGCTGTTCTGGGAATACACCCCCAACCCAAAGGGGTGCAGGTCAAGTTGGGGGTGAAGTAGACCCTCAAATTTGGGCTCATGGCGGGGAGAGCTTTTCGGCACTGTTCCACAGCGGGTCAAAGCGTCCGCTCGGCACGGCAATATCAGCAAACCCCTCCCTTGCAAAACGCAATCCCTTATGCCCTCATTTCGGCGAAAAATTCGCTATTGACAAAATATACCAACTGGTATACTGTATACAAGACTTTGGGCGGCAGATTGAACGGGCAGTTTGATCTCTGTCGCTTGTCGTGAAGGGCTGGCAACGCTCAGTGCTCCAGGCGTTGACCGAGCTGCACGATGTCTGTGATCTCCTTTTACAAAACGTTATGAGGAATACCAATGCGGTTGGTTACATTTGCCCAGTCAGAAGGGCGGCGTCTGGGCGCCCTGAAAATGGTCGATGGACAGAGCCAGGTGTACGATCTCAACCAGCTGGAGCCGCGCCTGCCCAGCGATATGATCGACTTTCTGGAAGGCGGGCAGCCGCTGCTTGCCCTGGCAGAACAAACCTTGGCAGCTGCCAGCCCGGCGCAAGGCATCGCTGTCGACTCGGTCAAGTTGGCCGCGCCGATTCCCCGGCCTGGCAAGATCATCTGTATCGGCCAGAACTACCTCGCCCACGCCGAGGAATCCAACGCGTCTGCACCGCCCTTCCCGATCGTCTTTGCCAAATTCGCCAATACAGTGATCGGGCCGGGCGATCCGATCGTGCTTCCGCAGGCAGTCGAGAAACCGGACTATGAGGGCGAGCTGGCGGTGGTCATCGGCCGCCGGGGCCGCAACATTCCTGAATCGGAGGCACTCGATTTTGTAGCGGGCTACATGCCGCTGAACGATGTCAGCGCACGCGATTGGCAGAACCGGACCAGCCAGTGGGTGCTCGGCAAAACGCCTGACACCTTCTGCCCGATGGGGCCGGCGCTGGTCACCGCCGATGAAATCCCCGACGTGCAGAACCTGTGGCTGCGCACCGTGATCGGGGACGAAGTGCTGCAGGAGGGTCACACGAGCCTGATGATCTTTTCGGTCGCCCACTTGATTGCGGATATGAGCCGTGTGATGACGCTGAATCCCGGGGATGTCATTGCCACGGGTACGCCAGCCGGTATCGGTGCGGCGCGCACGCCGCCGCGCTGGCTGAGACCGGGCGACGTTGTGCGCGTGGAGATCGAGGGCATCGGCGTGTTGGAGAATGTGGTGCTTGCAGAGCAATGACGATTCTCACCCTACCAGCGGTCTGGCGGACGCGTGCGCTACGGTTTGCCAGTGTACAGATCAGAAGGGATAGAACATGACGACCGAAAGCCAAATTGCGCCAAAAAACGCCTACCGGCAGCCGCTCCTCAAACGTCTCCTCAATATCTCGGAACTCGGGGTGCTGGTTGCCGTCCTGATCTTCTTTGGTGCATTTGTGCTTGCCAACGGATCGATGGCCGATCCGGTCAACCTGGCGCGCATGGCGCTGCAGGGAAGTTTTCTGGGTATGGCAGCCTTTGGCATGGCCTTTCTGATGATCGCGGGGGAGATTGATTTGTCCAGCGGCGCCACTGCCGGTCTGGCTGCAGCCGTCGCTGGGCTGCTGTTGTACAACCAGGGCTGGCCCGAACTGGCGGCGTATGCTGCGGCCCTGGCGGCAGCGATGTGCGTAGGGCTGCTCAATAGCTTCATCGTGCTCAAAATTCGTATGCCTTCCTTCATTGCCACCCTGGGCACCAATTTCCTGGTCTGGGGTCTGGCAATCTGGCTGCTCAAAGGGACATGGATCTACGTGGGCGAGATCATTCCGCTGCTGCAGAGCACGCTCGAACCGTCACCGCTTTTCGGACTGCCCTACGCATTTCTGGTTCTGCTGGCGGTCTACCTCATCGGGGATCTGCTCATGCGGACTTCACGGCTGGGTCCCACGCTGAGTGCAGTGGGCGCCAACCCTCGCGCTGCCGCCATCGTGGGTATCAACGTGGCGCTGGTCAAGACCCTCAGTTTTGTCTTCGTCAGCTTGTGCTGTGGCATCGCCGGCCTGCTCGTCATGGGCTACGGCGGCACGACCGATGCTGCGATCGGCGAGGGCTGGTTGCTCTGGGTGGTGGCGATTGTGATCATCGGCGGTGGCAGCCTGCGCGGCGGTGTGGGCAGCATCTTGGGTGTCTTGCTGGGGGTCATGCTGATTCAGATTATCCGCATCGGGCTGGCCAATGCCGGTGTGAAGACCAATGCGCAGGGCATTGTTGTCGGGGCCATTCTGATTGGGGCTGCTGCGCTCGATGCATTCCGGCGCAAGGCCACGCAGCAGTAAGCCATTCTATTGGGAGATCAACGATATGGAGCTTGCCGGTAAGCAAAGCACCACGATCTCGCTGGGTATGCGTGCAACCCGCCTGGCACGCGGCCTGCTGGCAAAGCAAGAAGCTGGCATTATCCTGGCGTCCGTCGTTCTTGTGGCGTTCTTCTATTCGCGCAACAGCGCCATGCTCGACCCCTCTGTGATCAGTTCGATCCTGCGCACCATGGCTTTCCCGGGGTTGATTGCCATGGGTATGGTTCAGTTGATGATTGCGGGTGAGATCGACCTCTCGACCGGTGCGATGATGAGCCTGGGCGCGGTCTTTGCGGCCAAGCTGATGCGCGACGTCGGCATGCCCGTGCCCGCCGCTGTCATCTGCTCGCTGGGTGTGGCGTTGCTCGTGGGGCTTGTGAATGGCCTGCTCACGGTCAAGGTGGGCATCCCAGCAGTGATCACCACGATTGGCACCATGTTTGCTGTACGCGGCATCAGTTATTCCTTTACCCAGGGGCTGCCCATCTACCCGCTGCCGCCCGAGGTAGGGATCGTCGGTTCATGGCGGCCGTTGGGTACCTCCTTTGCCTTCGTGTTGCTCCTGGTACTGATGGTTGTGGTGCAGATACTCTTGAGCCAGACGCGCTGGGGGTCGTCGTTGTTTGCCACAGGCAGCAACAGGCTGGCCGCCCAGGTCTGTGGCATCAACACCGACCGGGTCAAGATCATTTCCTTCATGATCACGAGCATCCTGGCAGGGCTGGCCGGAATGTTGACAATGAGCCAACTTCCTCAGACCCCGGGCGATCCGATCATCGGGCGCAATCTGGAGCTGGACATCCTTGTCGGTGTCGTCATCGGCGGTGTCAGCTTCTATGGAGGGCGCGGATCTGCCATCGGCACCTTTTTCGGCGTTCTGTTCATCCAGTTGGTGCAGAGCGGCCTGGTGATCGCTGGCTTTAATTCTTACTTGCAGACACCGGTGCTCGGCTTTCTATTGGTGATTGCTGCGGTCATTGATGTGCTCCGCAATCGCCGCAATGAAAGCTGAAGGGCGTGATGGCGTTGAGCCAACGTGTGCCGGCAGGGACTGCGCAGTGAAAGGAGGATGGATGGCAAGGAAACGATAATGTGTATCGGTGTCGATTGAGGTTGGTAGAATGTCATGCGTTTCGTTCATCCTAGAGGAGGGTGTATGTCTTGGAAGTTGTCGTACCGTATCCTGTTGATGGTGGCGGTGCTGGCGATGTTGGCGGGTTGTGCCGTGCAAGCCCCCGCCGCACAGGCTCCAGCTGAAGCCGAAGCCACCATTGCTCCTGCCGAGGAAGGCGGCGAGGTAACGGGCAAGTTTGTCTGGGTGCAGAACTCAGCCTGGCACCCGGTGCACCAGTATACCCAGCAGAGTTTCCTGGAAGGCTGCAAGGAGTTGAACCTGGATTGCGAGCTTGCCACCACTGACGAGAATTCGCTGGACGCCCTGGTTGCCCTCGCCGACCAGACCGTTTCTCGGTCCGACGTCAAGGGCGTTGCCATGTGGTTCGGCGGCCTGCCTATCGCCAAGCCTATCATCGAGAAGGCCAAGGAAAATGGCATCGTGGTGGTCCTGCCCCACTTCCCGGTACCTGAAGGCTTCTATGCCGACAATGCAGTGCAGATCGCTGCCGACACAACGGTCTATCCTGACCCTGTGGCCAAGGCCATGTGTGATGAGCTGACTGCACAGGGCATCACCGAGGGCTCTGTCGCCATTACCCAGAACAATTTCAACGCCACCGAGGACATGGTCGCCAAGGTCTTTGCCGAAGGTATGGCCAAGTACTGCCCCAGCCTCACCGTCCTGCCCGTAGAGTTGGAAGGCCCAGAACCCACTGGCGCTATCGCTGTCGCAACCTCGATCATGCAGGCTCATCCAGACCTGGTGGCTGCCCTTTCCACTACCGGTGGCGGGCCCACTACCTGGGCAGGCGCGCAGAAGGAAACCGGCCGGAAGATCGTCGCTGCTGGCATGGATGCCACGCGCGTCAATTTGGACCTGGTCAAGAACGGCGAGATCTGGGGTCTTGTGGCGCAGCCACTCTACGAAGAAACCAAGCAGGCTGCCGACCTGCTCTACAAGATGGCCAACGGCGAGGAGGTCCCCTACTGGACCGTACTCGATGCCCCACTGGTCACCGCAGCCGACGCGGATCCCTACTACGAGATTCTGGAGCGCCTGGAACCCCAGTTCCGCGCCGATGCCAAGAACCCGGATGCACCGTGATCGAACGGGGGGATGCGTCTGAGATGTCTAGCTCAGGTGCATAGATCAGAACGCAAACAGATTGCCTCCGGGGTGCCAGGCGCACCCTGGGGGCAATCCGAGCAGGTACGACTGGACTGTCAGGGAAGAGAAGGAGTCACCCGTTATGACTGTTGCCGTGAACCAAAAATCTGCCCAGGCCGCCCCCGCGACTGCACAGCCCATCCTGGAAGCCAAAGGCGTCTCCAAGGCATTCGGCCATGTCCAGGCGTTGAACAGTGTCGACTTTGAGTTGTATCCAGGCGAAGTGGTGGCCCTGATCGGCGATAACGGCGCCGGCAAGTCCACGCTGGTCAAGATTCTTTCTGGTATCTACCGCAAGGACACAGGTCAGATCTTCATCGACGGTGTGCCCGTCGAGATCCATGGGCCGAAAGATGCCGAACGTATCGCCGGCATCTCTACCGTCTACCAGGATTTGGCGTTGGTAGATGTGCGCGATGTCGGCTCGAACATCTATCTGCACATAGAACCGACCCGGTGGCGCTTCTTTATTGATTTCAAGAAGATGTATGCCGATGCACAGCGTATCATCAGTATCCTGCGTATCGACATGCCTTCGGTGCGTGTCAACGTGGGTGAACTGTCCGGAGGGCAGCGGCAGGGTGTCGCCATCTCGCGCGCGCTGGCGCGTGGCGGCCGCATCTTCATTATGGATGAGCCGACTGCAGCCCTGGGCGTTGAGCAGCAGCACAAGGTGAACGAGTTAATTGCCAGCTTGAAGGCAGAGGGGAAAACGGTCCTGGTGATCAGCCACAATCTGGAGCACGTCTTTACCGTGGCGGACCGCCTGATCGTTCTGCGGCGCGGCAGGCGCGTTGGCACACGCCTCAAGACCGAGACAACTCGGGAAGAGATCGTCGGCCTGATTACGGCCGCCATCAAAGGGGACGAAGACGCAGCATAGCTGCTGTAGACAGACCTGCTGTGCATGACTCCTGTCCAGGCTGGCTTCTTGCAGGGCAGCTGGAATCGAAAACACGACACAACAAACGATCATCCTGAAAGTAGGTAGTCATATGGCGTCGA
>CAIRNL010000036.1 GCA_903879975.1 uncultured Chloroflexota bacterium
AGCCAATACGCCGACAGGCACGGCGACGACGATGGAAAGCAGGTAAGCCAGGCCGACGACCCACAAGGTCTGTGGCAGGCGCTCCATGACGAGGTCGATGACCGGCTTGCCGCGCGCGGTCCACGAAGTAATGCGCAGGCGCTCTGCAGAATTGCCGATTTGGATGCCTGTGGCCTTCTCCAACGCGTTGATTGGCTCGTTCACCATGAACTGTTGCAGCCAACGCACATAGCGCACGGGCATCGGCTGATCCATGCCAAGCGATTCGCGAATGCGCATCTTGATTTCCATGGGCAGGCTGGGCGGCAGGTTTGCAGTGGGATCGCCGGGAGAGAGCGCCAACAATGCGAAAATGACAAAGCTGATGAATAGCAGCGTTGGGATGGCGATCAGGACGCGGCGCAGGATGTAGGACCCCATGCAAACTCCTCAGGAACGGATTGATGCGGGCGGGTGATCTGGCCTCTGGATATGCTGTGCAGCGAAACCGCCGGCACAACTTGTGAGCCGAATCGGCGGGCGATCGGTCCACCGATCGCCCGCTTGGATTTCAGACAACTACCGGCTACAGGGGAGGGTCGAGCGAAACCAGGAGTTTGCAAGTTTGCCCTCTCGACGGTGGGGGTGCCTGAAACGCCTGGTTTCTCGCTCCCATCACTTTAGCGGGTACGCTGCCAGTCTTCAATGTTCCATTCCTCAGTCTCGAAGCCACTGAGGTTCGGGCCAACCAGGCTGTTGGCGTGGGCAGAGACCGACGCGCGGTAGACCAGCGGCAGGTTGACGTAGTTCTGTGCAAGCATGTCGTTGAGCTGCTTGGCAATCGCAATGCGCTCGTCGCCGGTGGCTGAGGTAATCTCCGTCCATAGAGCATCATAGTCGGCATTGCACCAGCGTTCGACGTTGCTGCCGCCCCAGTTGTTCGCCGGGTTCTGGATCTGAATCGCTCCGTCGATCTCGCACAGCCAGTTGGACATATACTGCTGTGGGTCAGGATTGTCCGGTCCGCTGGTGAACATCTGGACGTCAGTGTAGAACTTGTTCAGGGTATCTGGACTCGCTGGGTCCCCACCGAAGTAGACGGCAGCTTCCACATTCTTGAGCTCGGTCTCGACACCGATTTCTTGCCACCACTGCTGAATCAACGCCTGTGTTTTCTGGCGTACCGAGTTGGTGGAGGTCTGGAAGAGAATCTTCAGCGGCTGGCCGTCTGCTGTTTGGCGGACACCGTCCCCGTCGGTATCGGCGTAGCCGGCTTCGTCCAGCAACGCATTGGCGCCTTCGATATCCTGGGTGAGGCACCCATCATTGGCTGTGGAGACCACGGCCGGCGGGCCGGATAAGATGTTGCAGGTTGCAACGCCACCCGGTCCATAGAGCTGCTCGGCGATGATGTTGCGGTCGATGGCCATGGAGAGCGCCTGGCGCACAGCCAGGTCGGTCAGGAATGGATGCGGGTTCGGGTCATCCGGCGACCACACGGAGCGTTTGTCACCCAGGTTCGGGTCGGGATTGGTGAAGTTGATCAGGATGCGTTCGACGTTGCCGCCAAACGCTGCAATGACCTTGCCGTTGCCCTTGGCTTCCATGTCGAGCAATATAGCAGGTTCGACCTGTAGGTTCCAACCGTAGTCGGCTTCGCCTGTCTCGAGCACAGCGCGAGCCGAGGCCGAGGCATCTTCGGCGCCCTTGATCACGACTTCGGCGAAGTGCGGCTTGTCCGTCTTGCGGTAGTTCTCATTGACTTCGTAGACGACCGTGTCGTTGGCACGGAACTCCTTGACCTTGTACGGCCCGGTGCCGATAGGATTCGTGTTCTGCTCGGAGCAGGTCTGAGCGGCCTCACCGACGCAGTTTTCGAACTGGGCCTTCTGCAGAACGGGCGACAGGTAGCCAACGAACGGGATGTACGGGTAGGGTGTCGATTCGAGGAAGGTGATCTTGATCGTTGTGGCATCGATGGCTTCGACATTTTCGACGCTCACGAAATTCTGTACGGTGCAGCCCGTCAGTTCATCGCTGCAGAACTGCCAGGTGAAGACGAAGTCATCGGCCGTCAGCGGTGTACCATCCGCCCAGAGGACGTCCGGCAGAAGCTTGTAGGTGATGGTTTTCAAATCCTCAGAAACGCCGCCGTTCTCCAAGGTGGGAATCTCCTGAGCCAGAACGGGCACCAGTTCGCCGTTCTGGTTGAATTCCAAGAGCGGTTCGACGATGAGCGATGCGCCATGATAGTCCTTGGTGCCGGAAGCCAGGTAGGGGTTCAGAATGGAGACTTCCTGCCAGTAGACCAGTGTCACCGTGCCATCGGTGCCGCGGCCTGCTGTGGCGGGCAGGTCGGACGACGGTGCTGCTGCAGCAGGCTGCTCGCCGCCGGTGGCGGGCGCCGCAGCAGGTGCTGCACACGCCGCAAAGACCATCGCAGTCAACGCCAACAGTGCGATCAAGAAATATGTCTTGCGCTTACCCTGTGATGTCATGTGTGTTCTCCTGAGTGGTTGGAACTTCAAACGGCTGGTTGATAAAGATACGGGTGGAGGACAATGAAGTGGTGCTACACTGCCACTACCCAGGTGTGAGGTCTGTAATTCCGTCAACAATTTGCCGGTTGGTGTGTCCATTGATCTTCCTGTCTGGAATGAGTGAATCCCAGATGGAACCAGAATCTGCTGTGCCTGGCGCCATCAACGAACGAAAATCCAATCCGGCAGTGTTGGGGGGCAATACTGCCAGAAATTCAGCTGGCGATCGATCCAATCTCTGCACTGTCCTGAGGGGGCTTGGACCAGTTCACCAGTCATCAGGGCTGCGATTTTTCAAGGCGGCGCTATCGTACACGCTTTTGGAGAGCTTGTCAAAGCGTTTTTTGGGGGGCACATAGGGGGCCGGGTGAGCCATTCATGCCGGCTGGCTTGGCTCGGCGGCAGCGAAGCGTTCGATGGCGGCCAGCACGCGAGGCGCACTGTTGCGTGCGCGCTGGCGTAGGAAGCCGGCAATGCGCACGCTGCTCACTCCGCCTTCGGCAGCGCGTTTCAAACTGCGCTGCGTAATTTGGTAGACGAAAGTGGGGTGGCTCTGCTGCCATTGGGCAAAGCGTTCCACGCGAAAGCGATCGTCCAGCGACACGCCTGGTTCCAGCGTGACTAGGAAATCCTCGGTGACGGTCATGGTACTGGCTGGGTGCTCCTCCGGCTGGGGTATGCCATCGCCCAGCCAGTAGCCGCCCCAACGCCCCAAGGAGAGCAGCATATCGGAGCCGGCGGATGGCTCAGCCATGTCCAGCACGGCCAGCCAGGAGAATGGACCGCGCACGAGGAAGCGCAGCAACGCGCCCTCCACCTCATCCCAGCGCTCGAAACCTTTGAGGAATTCCTGCGTAGTGTGGTTGCGAATGTACCAGGTATCGTAATTGCCGGTAGGACGTTGAAAATCAGGTGCCATCTCGTGAACTGCATGAATCACATCCGACTGGGAATACCAGGCGCCTGGCTGCAAGTGGCTGAAGAGTCGCAGAACCGCCTCGCGTGTCTGGAATGGGTCGTTGTGCCACGAGCCAGCTTCGACGCATTCCAAATCCGGTGTCCGGCACAAGTCATTCCACTCTGGCGATGCACGCCACGCATCAAAGAGCAAGCGGCGTTGTTCTGCGCGCGTCTTGTGCAGGAACGCCGCAACGGCGTTCTGCGTCAATTGGACGGTATCGCCGTCGCGGCGTAGCCAGCCCAAGCGGTTGGCCAGGTGCAGCAGCAGCGCCAGCCGTACTTCGAGATCGGGTTCGTTGCGGCCAAAGGGAAGTTGCAGGCGCTCGATCAGCCGGTCGATATCCTCCGGGTGCGGGTCATTTGCGATCAGGCGCAGGCGGTCACTGTAGACAAAGCCCAGCAACGTGCCGGCGTCGAGCAGGAAACTGTCGGCATCGCTGATCATGCGGGCAGCGGGAGGGGCGGCAACGGGCTTGATGGGCAGATCGCCGGCCAACTGGTTCTGCGGATGGGGCAGCCACGGTGCAACATCGGATGGCAGGTAGACGATGGCGTGTGCACTCTGGCCGGCGCCCTTGAAGCCACGGCCGATGATGCCGTTGTAGTAGAGTAACTCTGCGATGCTTTCCGGATAGAGCCACGGCGACTCGCGTTCGAGCTTGGCCGGACCCATCTGACGAATGGCGCCATAAGCGCGGCTGAATTGCGCTTCGGCCAGTTCGCCGTGCTCGCGCAACAGCAGGTCGATGGCGTCTGCGGCCTGTGGCGCCTCGTCGACCATGTCTTGGTAGGCCATCTGCACGGAGGTTGGGTTGGTCAGCTGCGCGGCCAACAACTCCACCATCTGCTCACGGTTGTCGGCGCCGTCCAGAAAGGCACCGCGCAACTCGGCGAGCACGTGGAGCAAAATATCGGGGTATCCAGCCAACATTTGCGCTGCAGTAGGCATGATAGACTAAACGCAGAGACGGCAAATGGATACTATCAGTACACCGTGCATAAACGACAGTTCCCAATTTGGTTTGAATCCGCTATACTGAGCGGCAAGAATATAAGGAGAACCAACCATGAGCCAGCAATCGTCAGGTACCCAATCGAGCAATCGTAGCGCCGGACTGATGGACAACATCGTGCGAGCCGGCCAGTTGCTCTTTGATGCACGTGTTCCCCTGTCATTGAAATTGATGCTGCCAGTGGCCGCTCTGCTCTATTGGATCTGGCCGATTGACCTGATTCCTGGTCTGCCCATCGACGATATCGCCATCTTGATCGGCGCCACGGCACTCTTTATCAAGCTGGCCACCGACACGATTGATCGCCAGCAGCGCCAGCAGTCTTCTGGCCAGTCACCGGTCGACGACACTGTCGCCGACACTGTCGTCGACACGACATGGAAGGTCGTCGAGTAGCAGCAGCCACGTTTGCAATTCAATCGCTCGCTGGCGGGAGATCTTGTACGAATGCTCTCGCCCTATCATTCTCCCGCCCATGACACAAGCGTACACCGACGGATCTCATAGCCAGGAAGTTGCCTATACCTTCACGGAAGTCGCCTATCATCTCCAGGTGACGCCCGACATGTTGCGCGGCTGGATTCGTCGCTTCGGCCTCTTGTTGAGTGCTTCGGCCAAGGCAGATGATGCACGCTTCACGACAGCTGATGTTGCAGCGCTGACGATGGTGCAAAAGCTCGCAGAGCAGGGCTTCAAGGACGAACAGATCACCGAACAGCTTACGCCCAAACGCTTTATCCGAGAGGATTTGTCCTCGATTGCCCTCAGCGCCGATCAGAGCCGCCAGCTGGTCGAGGGTAAATCCGCCTTACTGCCACAAGCTTTGGGCGATATCCTCAGTGCCATCGCCAACAGCCAGCAAACGGTGCTCAATGGCCAGTCCACTGTGCGTGAAGTGGTGGGCGTCGTCGTCCAAGATAATTTTAATCTCAAGGATGAAAATCGCAAACTGCGCGAGCGGATGCTGGAATTGGAGCGCGTCCTGGCGGAGTACCAGCGCCGTGAGGAGACACGCAAGGAACGGATGGAAAGTCGTCTGCGCGCGATGGAGGGCACGATCGCCGCGCTCCAACAGCAGGTTGCGCAGTTGATCCAGATTCAGCGTCAGAGCCAGCAGAAGAAGCGCGGTTGGTGGTAGATCAGCCCAGTTCGATCGTGCTGCGCGTACTGGAGAAAACCTCGCCCCGCAACGGCTCCCCGACCAGATCGTACTCCATCGCACCGTTGATGTGCACCTGAATCATGCTGCCGGCTGACACGTCACGTAGCCCTGGCACGAGTACCAGCCCGTCGATCTCGGGCGCATCGCGATAGGAACGCGCCAGCAGTAGCGGTTCGTTGCTGCCTTCAATCCTTCCCTCACCCTCCACCAGCACGTCGAGCATCCTGCCCACCTGCGCCTGATTCTTGCGCAGGCTGATGGGTTGCTGCTGCTCCATGAGGCGGGCGTAGCGCTCTTGTTTCACCTCATCTGGCACCGGGTCGGGCTGCTCCGCGGCAGGCGTGCCCGGCTCTGGGCTGAAGGTGAACGCACCTACCTTGTCGAACTCAATGGCGCGGGCAAAGTCGAGCAGCCCCTGGAATTCCTGCGGTGTCTCACCGGGATAGCCGACGATAAAGGTCGTGCGCAGAGCAATGTCGGGCATGGCGCGGCGCAGTTTCTCCATGTGATCGTAGATTACCTCCAGCCTGCTGGGCCGGTGCATCCGGCGCAGCGTGCGTGGGTCGCCGTGCTGCAGTGGCATGTCCAGGTAGGGCACGATCTTTTCCTGGCTGGCCATCACCTCGACCAGTTCGTCGCTGACATGGCCGGGATAGGCATACATGAGCCGCACCCAGCGCAGGCGATCGTCGGTGCGGTTGCAGATAGCCGAGAGCAGGCGCGGCAGGCTGTTGGGTTCGCCCCAGTCGCGACCATAGTCTGTCGTGTCCTGTGCGACGACGACCAGCTCACGCGCGCCGGCTTCCACCAGAGCAACCGCCTCATCGACGATCGCCTCCAACGGACGGCTGCGCAGCTTGCCCTTGAAGGAAGGGATCGTGCAGAAGGTACAGGGTGCGTTGCAACCGTCGGAAATTTTCAGGTAGGCGCTGCCGGCCGTCACCGGTGGGCGCGGCGTGGCTACAGTAAACGCCGTCGTGGGATCGCCGAGCAGGGTAGGGATGCTGCCGATCGACTCGCGGCTGCCGGCCGGTGGATCGCCGAGCACGGTGTAGCGTTCCAGCCGGCGTCGTTGCTGACCGCCGCGCACCTGGCCGATCAGCTCCAGCACGTCCATCCAGCGCCGCGTGCCCAGCAGTCCGTCGACTCTGGGCACACGCGCCAGCACTTCGGCGCTGTTGCGCTGCACCAGGCAGCCGGCCGCCACCAGAATTTGGTGCTTGCGCTTGTGCCGGCCCAACTCCTGCAGCACGCCGATGGATTCCTCCTTGGCTGCTTCGAGAAAGCCGCAGGTGTTGACAATCAGCACGTCGGCTTCCTGCTGTCGCTCGGTAGGCCGGTAGTCGGCACTGCGCAGCAGCATCTCAATGCCGTCACTGTCCACTTTGTTCTTGGGACACCCCAGAGTAACCAGATGGTATTTCACAGTTCGTTGTCTTCGCTTTCCCACAAATTCAGGTCTATCGGAACAGTATCGCCAGCGGCGCTGGTTCTTTCCGCAAGCCACCTTGCTATCTGTATGCTGCGTTGCACGGGATGCAGCGGAAGTTGAAGGCGGCTGGCACGCCGACCTGCGCCGGTTGACGTGCGCGTCCCTCGGCTTCGGCGCGCTCCGACACCCGCAACTGGCAGCGGCTGCGCCACGCACGCTCCAGTGTTGATCTGTCCATCACGGTGTGTGCGGCTCCAGGTCGAAGATACGGTAGGGGTAGACGTTGATCACTGCCGTGTCCAGATACCGTGTCTCAGTGACGAGATTGCGGCGGTAGAGATGGATGTGCCCGTGGAGCAGATAGCGAGGGCGAAACCACCGCATGAAGGTGAGAAAGCTCTTGAATCCCTGGTGGGGCCGATCCGGCTGGTCATGGATGCCCCAGGGCGGTGAGTGTGCCACGAGCACGTCCAGATAACGGCCGAAACGCGCCCTATTGGCGAGCAACTGCGGCGCCATACGCAGGATGTTGAACATCATTTCGGTGTCAGTGTACTGGAAGTGTCTGGCATTGTTGTAACGGATGCTCCCTTCCAGGCCGGCCAGCAGCAGCGAACCTGCGCGCGCCGTACGCAGATGTAGATTCTCGGCACCCAGCGGTTCGGTGACCTGCTGCCAGTCCTCACCTTTGCTGCTTTGGTATTCCACCTCGCGACCATGGTTGCCATAGACGTAATAGGTCGGTTTGCCCACCATCGTCATGATGAATTCAAGATAATAATGGGGAAGGTCGCCGCAGCCGATGATCAAATCGATCTCACCGACGTGCCGGTTGATCGCGGCGCTGTAGAGAATGGGTTCGACCTTGTCGCTGACGATCAGAGCACGCATACTCTCTTCATTGTAGCATTGTGCGAAAGGCACGACAAAAGAGATACTTTTGATTATGTCATAGGTCTGGTTGACAGCCTGCGCTATCGTTTTATAATCAAGGAGCTAACCTGTCCTTACGATGATTCAACATGACGATTGGAGTCCCAATGGCCTGGATTCGAGTATTTTCACTGGACGAAGCAACCGGCGCGCTCAAGGCGCAGTATGACGCTGCCATCAAGCGGGCGGGCCGCATCTGGAATATCGTGGCTATCATGAGCCAGAACCCACAAGCGCTCAAGGCGTCCATGGACTTCTACGGCGTGCTCATGCATGGTCAGTCGCCGCTCAGCCGCGGCCAGCGCGAGATGCTGGCGACGGTAGTATCGGCGGCCAATCACTGCACCTATTGACGCCGTGCGCACGCCCACGATCTCCGTGCCGAGATCGCCGATTTTGCCCTGAGCGAGGATCGCGCCGCCGATCTTTTCGTTCACCATATTGCCAGCGACTGGCAGCAAGCGGATCTGAGCGCAGCAGACCGTGCCCTGTGTGCCTATGCCGTGAAGCTGACCCATACGCCACACGCCATGGTGCCTGCCGATCTCGACGATCTGCGCCGCTGTGGCTTCGACGACCGCGCCATCCACGACGCAACGCAAGTGATCGCCTACTTCAACTACATCAACCGGATCGCCGATGCGTTGGGCGTCGAGCCGGAGCCATCGGTGCACAAATGGGACGAGTCGCCGGATCGGTAGCCCCAGGCGCTTCTGCGGTTCTGTCTCGCCGCATTGCTCTGTCGATTGTGGGTTGGAGCGGCCATTGCGGAGAATCGGTCGGCTCGGTGGCAGCGAACATGGCGCCGAACGGGAACCTCGCTCATGGTCGTGCGAGCCGTACAGGCGTACGATGTCACCAGGTACAGAAAGGATAGCCCATGCCTGCCAGTGTCACCAGTTTCCGCAAGGAATATCAGCTCGACCGTCTCTCTGAGGAGAGCGCCGGATTCGATCCCCTCGCTCTGTTCAACCAGTGGTTTGAGGCGGCAGCGATGAGTAAAATCCACGAGCCCAATGCCATGGTGCTCGCCACGGCTTCCGGGGATGGACGCCCTTCGGCGCGCGTTGTGCTGATGAAAAGCTTTGACGCAAGCGGGATCACATTTTTCACCAACTACGAGAGTCACAAGGGTCGAGAACTGGCTGTCAACCCTTTTGCTGCCGTAGTCTTCTGGTGGGAACCTTTGGAACGGCAG
>CAIRNL010000037.1 GCA_903879975.1 uncultured Chloroflexota bacterium
CATGGAAGGACACGAACAAGGCCTGGGATAGACCTTGTTGGGCTTCAGCTTACTGCATCATCGCCTCGGCTGGAACAATCACAGCGTCGGCTGGAGCCTCAATCGTCTGCTCCTCATCGATGGCGGAGTTGATCACGGTGGTAGAGATGCTGATCGTCGACGCATCGGAGGACATCTGGTCGGCCGGCAGGGCGCCGCTCATGGCAACCATCTGCAGTAGGCCAGCGAGATCCCAGTCAAAGGAGTTTCTCTGTCCCAAGATGTAGTTCGGCTCGTCCAGGCTCACCATGGTGGTGCTGGCTGCAGTCAGTCCCTGGAAGATCATAGGACCCATGAGACCGACCATCTGCATGGTCTGCTCGATGTCAGCTGCGGAAGGCGCATCGGCACCCAACACGCCCGAATCGACCAGCCCCGTGATCAGGTCGACGAACTGCGGGCTGCTGATGAAGGAGAGCACGTCAAAGGTCGTCACGAAGACAGCGACCGGCGTACCGTCCAAGTCACCATCGTCGACACGCTCGACGGTCTGGAACTGCTCGAAGGCCGCCGGGTCGCTCAGCGCTGCCGACAGGCCCATGAGTGCTGCGGCGGTAGCCGCATCGCTGCCGCTGGCCATTGCGACTGCTTCAGGTTCCATAGAGGCGGCGGCCTGCTCAAAGATGCCCTGGTCGGCAGCAGCTTCCAGGAGGCGGCCCAGCTCGAAGCCGATCCAGCCCGTCATGCTCTCGCCACCTTCCATGAGTGGTGCCAGTTCCGTGACATCGGCGTACAAGATTCCATCTGCAAGAATCAGCGGCACCGACAGAGCGGTCGGAACGACGATGCCGGCATCAGCCGACAGGGCAGTTGCCAATTCCTCGCTGACGGCCACGTCAATCTGTGCGTCGAACGCCCAGCCATTGTAGAAGTCGACGAAGAGGTCTGGAGACTCGCTCATGAGAGCGGCGATCTCCTCCTGGCTCGTCGCCGCGGCCAGTTCCTGGGCAGCGGCCAGTGCGGCATCATCATAGGAGAAGGCGCCGCTCACCATCACATCGACGGCTGCTTCGCTCAGCGGCAAGCCGGGGATACCGACCAACTGGGTGCTGTACACTGCAGAGGCCTGGTAGGAGGCAACCTCCTGCATGTTCTCCGAGGCGGCAGTGAGGAGGGCACAGTCGGCCTCATCGAGGTCACCGCAGAAGGGTTCGGCCTGCGCAAACGCCGTGCTGAAGGTCGCCAGCAGTAAAACCAGTACCAACAGCAGAGAGAGGACTTTTGAACGCATACGTAGAAGCTCCTTTCAAAATTTGACGTTGTAGGTTACTACAGGGCAAAGGTAGTGCTGTGAAGTTCATCCGTAATGGATATCTAATGCTACCATGCTTCAAGAAATTCGTAAACCGGCATTTTCGCCACGTTGTTTTTCGTGCAGCAGGTGGTTTCGCAGGCATTTGCCCCCTTTCTCTTCGCCTGGGAAAGTCGACACCATATTAACATAATGCAATTCGTGTTGTGGATTACTTGCCCGCCCCAGCAAAGTACGATACAATAGAATCAGTTATTTGTGGAGTCACATTTTGAACCAACCGCACTCCTTTGCGGAGATTTGAAGCCGGTGATCCGCCCGTTTCAACTTGGCGACCTCTACCTGATTCAGCGCCTGAGCCGTCAGGCCATGCACTTTCCCTGCGCCCAGTCGTTTTTGCAACCGCACGCCATGGCGCCCGTTGCATTGAGCGCCATCCTGCCCTGGAGCCCGACAGGGGTCGCCACCTATGTGTTGCGTCAGAAGGGACATGGATTGGTACACGAGGGTGCACTGCAGATTGTACGGCGGACGGGGCGCCCTGAGGCAGATATTCTTTGCCTTGCGCCAAGCATCGCCGCACCCAGCGGGCATCCGGCCATCTGGACAAAATTGCTGGCGCATCTGGCACACGAGGCGCCGGGACTGGCGATTGACCGGCTCTACGCGGATGTGCCGGAGCAGCCGCTATTAGTCAACACTTTTGTCGGCGTCGGTTTCCAACCCTATTGCCGGCAGACCGTCTGGCGCCACTTTGCGCCGGGTGTAGCTGCAGCCGAGGTCCGGCCGGTTGGCACTGTCCGTCCTCGTGCAGCCATGGACGACTGGGCGCTGTTGCGTCTCTACAGCAAGACAGTGCCCGTGCGCGTACAGGCGGCCGAGGGCGCGACCGGCGAGTCCGCAACACAACCGCCGTTCCTGGAGAACAATCGTGCGGAAAACAGCGTTACCTACATAGCGCTCGACGTTGAGAGTGTGGTAGGTGCTTTCCAGTTGACGGTGGGCAGCAGCGGCACATGGCTACACGTATGGGCCGATACGCTGCAACCGGATACGACGATACTGCGGGTGTTGATCGGGCAGGCGCTGCGGGTAGTGGCCGAGCGGCGCTGGCCAGCGCCGCTCTACGTGGCGTCGAGTGACTTCCACGGTGCGATCGAAACGATTCTCAACGACTTTGGCTTTGCGCCATTTAGTGACCGTGTCAGGATGGTGAAACATGTAGTCAAGTGGGTGCGCGAGAGTGTCTCGACCGCCGTACCGGTAGTTGAGACGACAAGCGAAGTCGTGCCGACCTCATTTGCGCCGCCTGGGGCTGTGCCGACGTCAGTACCCTCATCCGCCGCCATCGATTCAGGAAAAGCCTAGTGATACCCGAACCTGCCCTTCGCCAACCGCAGTATGAAGTGACCGATCTTTTATCTGCACCTGAACAACCGAACATGAACACACTTCAAATCACCGACGATCTCGATTTGCTGCTGGCCGTGCTACCTGACCGCATCCGTGAGGTGCTGGCGCAGTCAGAGCGCAAGGGGAACCTGCTCGAGGTCATCATGGACCTGGGCCGTCTACCTGAAGCGCGCTTTACGGACGGCGAACTCGTGTTGAGCAAGCACGAGATTACGCTGGACGACCTGCGCCGGGTCGTCGATCACGTTGGGGACTTTGGCGCCGACAACCGCGCCGGCATCGAGCGCACCCTGCACCGCATCTCGGCGATCCGCAACCGCAAGGGCGAGGTCATCGGCCTCACCTGCCGCGTTGGGCGGGCCGTCTACGGCGCCATCGAGATCATCAAGGACATCGTCAGCAGCGAGCGCAGTATTCTGCTGCTGGGTCGGCCGGGTGTGGGCAAGACGACGTTGCTGCGCGAAGCAGCCCGCCTGCGCAGCGAGGTCAAGCGTGTGGTCATCGTCGACACCAGCAACGAGATTGCGGGCGATGGCGACATCCCGCATCCAGCGATTGGCCGCTCTCGGCGCATGCAGGTGCCGGACCCGTCGCTCCAGCACGAGGTCATGATCGAGGCGGTGGAGAACCACATGCCAGAGGTCATCATCATCGACGAGATCGGCCGTGAGTTGGAAGCCATTGCAGCCCGCACGATTGCTGAGCGCGGCGTGCAGCTCATCGGCACCGCCCACGGCAACAGTCTGGAGAATCTGCTCATGAACCCGACGCTGAGCGATCTCGTCGGCGGCATCGAGTCGGTGACACTCTCGGACGAAGAAGCGCGGCGCCGCGGCACGCAGAAGAGCGTACTGGAACGGCGCGCGCCCCCCACCTTCGATGTGTTGATCGAGATCAAGGATCGCCAGCACATGGTCATCCACCACGATGTTGCCGAGGCGGTCGATGCGCTGCTGCGCGGGCGCGTGCAGATCCCCGAGGATCGCTATGTCGACGAGCGCGGCGAGATTCGCATCAGCCGCTATGAAGCCGTGGAGGCGCAGGAGAGCAGCTTTGCAGGCAAGCCGCGACGCCGGCGCGGGCGCGAGATGCCGGACGAACAACTCGTGCAGGAGAGCAACGGCCACAGCTATGCTGCGCCTGACGAGTACGAGCCACCGGCGCCGGCCAAGCGCAACACAGTACGCATCTACCCATACGGCGTCGGCCAGAACCGGCTGCGCTCTGCGGCCAATAGCCTGAACGTGCCGATCCAGATTGTGGACAACCTGAACCTGGCCGATGCGGTCATGACCCTGAAGAACTACTACCGCCAGCAGCCGGCGCCGATCCAGGACGCCGAGCGCCGCGGCATTCCAGTCTATATCCTGCGCAGCAACACGGGCACGCAGATGGAGCAGGTACTGGTCGATATCTTCAACATTTCGGTCGATCCGATTGATGCCTTCGAGGAGGCGATGCGCGAGACGCAGGAGGGCATCCAACGCGTGCTGAGTGGCGCGTCGGACGTCATCCTCAGCCCGCAGTCGGCGGCTATCCGCAGCCAGCAGCACCAACTGGCGCGCGCCGCCAATCTGGTGAGCCACAGCTATGGCCGCGAGCCGTACCGCCGTGTGCGCATCTTCCGCCGCTGATTGAGACGGGCCAGGGGTCTCCCCGCTCCTGGTTCGCTTGCTCCGTGCCAGTTCATGCTGCGCCGTACCTGTCTGCCAGAGGGCGCAGGGGGGCGATTGCCCCTGCACGGTGCATGCCCAAAGGCACGGCCAGGCACTCGTCCGTAGGCCTCATCGGGGTATGCACCTGCATCGTGTTATGGTGTGCGGCGATTTGGCCGAGGAATGGTATAATCCTGGATACAGCCGTCAGGCGACCCGCGCTATTTTGTCCAGCATGTATCACAGGTGGTCGAATCCGTTGTGAGTCTCTTTATCACCTTTGAAGGTCCCGAGGGGAGCGGCAAGACAACCCAGATTCGGCTGCTGGCCGATCTGCTTGCGGGCGAGGGGCTGGCCATCACAACGACGCGCGAGCCGGGCGGTACCCGGATCGGCAATGCTGTACGCGCCCTGCTGCTCGACCCAGAGCACACCGAGATGAGTCTGCGCGCCGAAGCCCTGCTCTTCCAGGCCGCCCGCGCGCAACTGGTCGATGAGGTGATCCGGCCTGCGTTGGTTGCCGGCGCCGTGGTACTCTGCGATCGCTATGCCGACAGCACACTGGCCTATCAGGGCTACGGCCACGGCCAGGAACTGGAGCCGCTGCGTCAGCTCGGCGCGTACGCCACAGGCGGCCTGCTCCCGAACCTGACCGTCTATCTTGACATCGACGTACAGGCTGGGCTGGCGCGCAAACGCGCTGGCGCGGCCGAAGAGTGGAATCGCATGGAAAACAAGGCGATCGCCTTTCACCAGCGCGTGCGTGAGGGTTATCTGCGTCTGGCTGCGGGCGATTTGGCGCGTTGGCTGGTTGTGGACGCCAGCCAGACTGCGGCGACGATCCATGCGGCGGTGGCAGCGCGCGTCAGCACGCTGCTGCGCACGATGGCCGGCGACTAAACAATTGGGTTCACAACGGAGCAAGGAAAGGACGGCGACGATGAAGCTGGTAATGGGCATTATCAACAGCGACGACACACGCAATGTGCTCGACCGCCTGGCGCGGCGTGGTTTCTCGGCAACGGTGACGAGCACGACGGGCGGCTTCCTGCGCGTGGGCAACACGACCATCTTCTGTGGGGTAGAGGATGCAAAGGTAGACGAGGTCCTCTCTATCTTTCGCGAGAGTTGTCCAAGCCGCATCCAGTACGTGACGCCATTGCCGCCGGTGATGGAACCGGGCGAGGTACACATTCCGACGCCCGTGGAGAAGCACATGGGTGGAGCGACGATCTTCGTGCTGGACGTCGCCCACTTCGAAAAGATTTGAACCCCGACCAGGGTCGCGACCCCCTTGCTGCAGCGGGCATGAAAAGACAGAAAGGTGTGCTGGGGTGGCTGCGATCCTGCTTATCGCCTGTGCAGCGGTGGTGACGGGGTACAACAGGAATGGCGGCTGGCGGACTACAGGTCGAAATTTCCACCGCCCATGCCGCCCATGCCGCCCAGGTCATCGCCGCCCAGGTCCGGCATAGACTTTTCAATTTCTTCGGGGCTATCCCCGCGCTCCAGCCGCTCGACCATTTCAGACATCTCGGCATCGAGGGGCTCGCCCATCTCATCGCTCATCTTGCGCATGAAGCCGGCCAGCGCGCGCGGGTCTTCGTTCTCCAACCCAGCCATAAACGAGGGATCGGACATCGCGTCGAGGCGGGCATCTTCGGACTTGAGCACGGCCACGCGGCTGACCAGGCGGCGCAGGCGTGCGCCTTCGCACTGTGGGCAGCATGCGGCATCATCGCTGGCAGCCGAAAAGGTACGAAAGAAGACACTCACCCGTTTCCGACAATCGAGGCAGAAATACTCATAGATTGGCATGGCTCTCTCTTTTACCCTCGCGATTCCTCACGTATACTGTCACATGGGTCGTTGCGCCGGATGATCTCGGCGAGGCAGCGGCCCATGCGCATCGGTGCGTCGATCGAAGCAGCGAGTGACTGGGTGCCACATTTCGCTCGATGGCTGCGATTATAGCCGCACTCTGCACGACCGTTCAAGATTCCAATGCGCCGGGCGCACTGCGGCCGCACACTTGAGGAGGGTTGCTTGTTCTCTTTACAGCAGGAACAGGACCATGAAGTCGAGGCACTCTATAGTAGCCTCAACACGCCGCGTCCTGTGTTGGTGGTGCTCTCCGGCCCCAGCGGCGTCGGCAAAGACTCGGTGATTCAAGGGTTGAAGGAGAGCGGCTACCCCTTCCATTTCGTCGTCACTGCGACGACACGGCCGCGGCGGCTCAGCGAAGTTGACGGCAACGACTATCACTTCGTCTCTGTCGGCGACTTCGCCGAAATGATCGAGAACAACGAACTGATCGAGTATGCGGTCGTCTACGGGGACTATAAGGGCATCCCCAAGAAACATGTGCGCGAGGCGCTGGCCAGCGGTCAGGATGTCATCATGCGCATCGACGTGCAGGGTGCTGCCACGATTCGCTCGCTCGTCCCCAATGCAGTCACCATCTTCCTCACCGCCGAGAGCGAGGAAGAACTGGTGCGCCGGCTGCAACGGCGCAAGACGGAACCACCCGACCAGCTCAAAATGCGTATCGTCACGGCGCGGCGCGAGCTACGTCGCTTTACCGAATTCGACTACGTGGTCATCAACCGTGAAGAGCAACTCGATGGAGCCGTCGATCAGGTGCTCAGCATCATTCGCGCCGAGAAGAGCCGCGTGAACTGGACTCCGGTGATCTTATGAGACTGCAAGGACCGACACCGGCCGACCTGCCACCTGTGCAAGCCGAGCTGCGTCCGCAGTTCTACATCAGGCTGAGCAAGCCGACGGCCACGCGCGTTCTGCTCGTGGTGATTCTGGCCATTTTTGTCGTCGAAGTTGCGCTCAGTTTCCTGATCTCTCGCTCACTCTTGGCGTTGACCAGCCCCAGCATCGAAGTGTTGGTGCTGATGGGCGCCAAAGTCAACGAGTTTATTGCCCAAGGCGAAGTGTGGCGGCTCTTCACTGCCATCTTCCTACATGGCGGCGTGATACACGTCATGTTCAACCTTTACGCGCTCTATGCGTTGGGGCCTCTGCTGGAAGGGTACACGGGCCACATGCGCTTCCTGACCATCTTCCTGATCAGCGGCCTGTATGGCAGCCTGTTCAGCTATGCGCTTTCCGGCCCTATCTCTGTCGGAGCATCCGGCGCCGTCTTCGGCCTGTTGGGAGGCATCTCGGTCTACTTCCTGAAGTATCGCAACAACTTCGGCACGCAGGGCCGCTCCATCCTGCAGAACATGGCTATCGTCCTGGTGCTGAACCTCATCATCGGCTTCAGTTCCGGCTTCATCGACAACTGGGGGCACATTGGCGGTCTGGTGGGCGGAGCGCTCGTTGCATTTGGCATCCTGCCGCGCTATTGTCAGCCGCAGGCAATCCAGCCAGGTGCGCAGGCGCTCGAAGTGGTAGAGCGCCGCGTGCTGGAGGCCATCTGGGTCGTGCTGTGCCTGCTGCTGTTGATCATCGGCACGTATGCCACGACGACCATCCGTTTCGGCGGATGAACTACAGGCCTGGAATCAGGATTAAGATTACCGCGGAGGTAGAGGAGGAGAGCAATGGATAACGTGCGGCGCAGCGGGATCTTGCTGCACCCAACATCGCTGCCGGGACCCTACGGCATCGGCAGCTTCAACAGCGACGCCTACAACTGGATCGATTTTCTGGCACACACGCGCCAGACCCTGTGGCAGGTGTTGCCGCTGGGACCCACCGGCTACGGCGACAGCCCCTACCAGAGTTTCAGCTCCTTTGCCGGCAACCCCTATCTGATCAGTCTGGAGACGTTGGTGGAGATGGGACTGCTCGATCAGGCTACCCTCGACGCGGCGCCTGCGTTTCCGCGCGAGCGTGTCGACTACGGCGCGATTTATCATTGGAAGCTCCCGTTGCTGCGCCAAGTTGCGGACAACTTTGGTGGCAGGGCGACGCCAGAATTGCTGGCAGAGTTTGATACGTTCTGTGCAGACAACCGCGACTGGCTCGACGACTTCGCCCTGTTCATGGCGCTCAAAGATGCACACAACGGCGCAGCATGGAACCAGTGGGAGATGGATCTGCGCAGCCGCAAGAAAAAAGTACTCGACGCAGCGCGCAAGGAGCACGTCGCCGCTGTATACGGCCACAAGGTCAACCAGTGGCTCTTCTACCGGCAGTGGATCGAGCTCAAACGCTACGCCAATCGCAAGGGAATTGCCGTTGTTGGCGATATCCCCATCTTTGTGGCGATGGACAGCAGCGATGCCTGGAGCAACCCCAAGGAATTCTTCCTGAACGACGAGTTCCAGCCCACGGTCGTGGCTGGTGTACCGCCGGACTATTTCAGCGCCACTGGCCAGCTTTGGGGCAACCCGCTCTATCGCTGGGCAAGCATGAAGCGCAACCGCTACGCCTGGTGGATTCGCCGTCTCCGCGCGGCGCTACGCCTCTACGACATTGTGCGCATCGACCATTTCCGCGGCTTTGCCGGCTACTGGGAAGTGCCGGCCAGCGAGGAGACGGCTATCCACGGCCAGTGGGTCAAGGGGCCGGGCGCCGATCTCTTCCACGTCATCCGCGAGGAACTGGGCGACAAGCTGCCGATCATCGCCGAGGATCTGGGCGAGATCACGCCTGACGTCATCGCACTGCGCGATCAGTTTGGCCTGCCCGGCATGAAGGTCCTGCAATTTGCCTTCAGCACGGACGCCAGCGACAAGTTCTTGCCCCACAACTTCACGTGCAACTTCGTCGTCTACAGCGGCACGCACGACAATGACACGACCTGGGGCTGGTATCGTACCACTGCGACCGAGAAAGAGCGTGACCATTTCCGCCGCTACTTTCGCACCGACGGCCACGACGCGGCATGGACCCTGGTCGAGGGGGCGTTTCGCAGCGTGGCCAACAGCGCGATTGCCCCGCTGCAGGACCTGCTCAACTTGGGCGGCGAGGCGCGCATGAACCTGCCCGGCCGTGCGTCGGGGAACTGGTCGTGGCGCTTCATGCCGGAACAACTCACGGGCCATCTGGCAGAGCGTCTGCTCGAGGCCACCAACCTCTTTGGCCGCAACCCGCTGACTTACGAAGGTAAAGATGCCGAAGCGGGCGGCCAATCGGGCCAGGAACAAAAGGGGGCAGGCGCTGGCTGAGGCCGCCTGTCGAGCCATGGCTAGTGCACCGCTCCGGCCGCATCGGGTCAAGTCCTACACGCTGGTGGCCATCCAGTTCGGCTGCCTCATCGTCCTGGCGCTGACTGGGCCTATCATTGCCCGCGCGCCGCTGTTACTGGCGATGGAGGTTGCTGCGCTGGCGTTAGCCGCATGGGCAATCCTCACCATGCGCATCCGCCACGTCAACGTGACGCCCGACGTACGCAGCGGCAGCCGCCTGGTGCGCGAGGGACCGTATCGCTGGATTCGCCACCCGATGTATGCGTCGATCCTGCTCGGCGCGCTGGCACTCGTGCTGGAGACGCCGACGCTGGCGCGCGGGATCGTCTACGCCGTGCTGGCAATCGACCTGCTGGTCAAGCTACACTACGAGGAGCAGTTGCTGAGCGCAGCCTTTCCGCCCTATGCTGTCTATTGCGAAGTCAGCAAACGCCTGATACCGTTCCTCTATTGACCGCACGAACCTTGTTGCGGCGGCGCGTACAACGGGGAGGAGGGGCTGTCTATGACCGCTGCCTGGATACTCAGTGCAGCCGCCATCATTTCCGGCGCCATCTACATCTGGGCTGCCTACGCCGGGACGCAGGCGCAGCGTTACATCTTCAAGCCGCTGACAACGGGGCTGATCCTGCTGGTGGCGCTGACGTTGCCCGACCCAGTATCGGCGATTTACCAGGGGCTGATCGCGGCTGGCATGCTCTTTTCGCTGGCCGGCGACGTCTTGCTCATGTTGCCGGCCAATCCGTTTGTGTGGGGGCTGGCCAGCTTTCTCGTTGCGCACCTCTTCTACAGTGGAGCGTATCTCTTGCGCGGCGGCTTTCAGTTTCACTGGTTGGCAGTACTGCCATTTGTGATCAGTGGCGCTACACTGCTCTATCTGCTCTGGCCGCATATCGGCGCGTTGCGTATTCCGGTGCTCGTCTATGCCGCGCTGCTGATGGCCATGGGCTGGCAGGCGGCCGAACTGTGGTGGTCCGTGCGCGACACGGCAGCGCTGCTAGCCATGCTCGGCGCCATCCTCTTCCTGGTGTCCGATTCCATCCTGGCCCTGGACAAGTTCCGCAGCCCGTTGCCTCTGCGCGACCTGTTGGTCATGAGCACCTACTACGCCGCCCAGTTGCTCATCGTGTGGTCGGTGCATCACTTTGTGCGCGTCTGACAAGGAGACCTGCATGCCATTTCTCACAGCGCAGATCGAGCGCCTGCTCTTTGAAAACAAGCTCTCTCAGACTGCCCTGCGCGCCGCCCTGACGCAGTTGCTGGACCTGCCCACCGGCCCGCTCAAGGTGACAGTAACGCGCGGCATACGTGTGCCCATGCGCGACGGCATCGCCCTGATTGCCGACCACTGGACGCCGGCAGGGGTCGAGGTGGGGCCTGCCGTGCTGGTGCGCACGCCCTACGGCCGCGGTGGGCCGAGCCGCGCCATGTGGGAACTCACTGCGGCGAAATTCGCCTCGCATGGCTACCATGTGATTGCCCAAGACGTACGCGGCCGCTTCGATTCGGAGGGTGAGTTCGTCGCGTTCGTGCACGAGACGGACGACGGTGTCGATTCGCTGAAGTGGATGGCTGGGCAGCCATGGTGCGACGGCAACATCGGCATGTGGGGGCCAAGCTATCTGGGCTATGCGCAGTGGGCGGCGGCGGCCGGCGGATCGCCCTATCTCAAGGCACTGGTACCGATCATCACCCATTCGCACCTCATGCAGTATCACAAAAACGGTTTCCCGCTCGATCTGCTCGTGCGTTGGATATTTCAACTCAGCTCGATGGACGATGGCGCGCTGGGACCGATCGAGCGCATGCGCCGCGTAGCCGACGCCGCTGTGCAGGATCGCCATCTGGCCCGCGCCTTTACCCACCTGCCGCTGCAGACAGCCGACGAACTGGCCATCGGAAGGGTCGATCCGCTGTACCGCGCAATGAGCGGGTCAGGCGCTGACGCCTTGGCATGGCTGGCAGTCGACCATAGCGCAGCCGTCGCCAAAGCACCACCTGCCCTCTTTGTCAGCGGCTGGTACGATCTCTTCCTGGACGGTCTGCTGGACGATTACGCAACGCAGGCGCAGGCCGGCCTGACGCCACGGCTCACCATCGGGCCGTGGACACACATGGAGACCGGCTATATCCCGGTGGCGTTCCGGGAAGGGTTGCGTTGGTATGCCGAGCATCTGCGCGGTGAGCCAGCGTCGCCCAACAGCAAGCCCGTCCATCTTTACATCCTGGGTGCCAACTGTTGGCGGCAGTTTGAACAGTGGCCGCCGCCCAGCCAGGATCTACGCCTCTACCTGCACGGGAACGGCGCGGCCAAGACTGGGCGACTTTTTACCCACACACCTTCCACAGACACGGCGCCGGACACCTACACCTACAATCCTGCGGACCCGACGCCCAATTACGGAGGCCCCAAGCTGGCCAATGATGCCGGCCCTGTCGACAATCGTCCGCTGGAACGCCGGGCGGATGTGCTCATCTTTTCGTCGATCCCACTACGTGAGGATGTGGAGTTCGCCGGCCCGGTTCGTCTTGAACTTTATGTCAAATCAAGCCGCCCCGCCACCGATTTCTTTGGCCGCCTGTGTGTCGTGGACAGGACGGGTCGTTCCACCAACATCTGCGACGGCAATTTTCGGATCGAGCCTGGCCGCGGCGCCGTGCAACCGGACGGCAGCCTGCACATCAGCGTAGCGCTTTCGGCAACGGCTTATCGCGTGCGCGCTGGGCAGCGCCTGCGTGTGCTGGTCGCCAGCGGAGCGCATCCACGCTTTGCGCGCAATCTCGGCATTCTGGAAAATCAGGCCACGGCTGTCGATATGCTGCCCGCCGAGCAGACGGTTTACCACGATGCTGCACACCCGTCGGCACTGGTGCTGCCGCTGATCGAGCAGCAAGCCTTGGCGTCCTAGTCGGTTGGTGGTTTAATAGCGATCACCATGAGCGAAGCCGTCGATTCTGTCGAACGCCCCACTTTCGTGCCGCGCCCTGCCCAGGAGCGCATCCTCTCCTACACAGGAGGGGCCATGGGCATCAGCGCGGTACCGGGCAGCGGCAAGACCTTTACCCTCAGCCTGCTGGCTGCGCGCCTGGTCGAACGACTGGCTGCTGAAGGCCGCGTCGACGACCGTGAAGTGCTGATTGTCACGTTCACCAACAGCGCGGTCGCCAACTTCCGCGGGCGGATCAGCAGCTTCCTGCGCCAAGAGCGCGGGCTACTGCCGGGGGTGGGCTACCGTGTGCGCACACTGCACGGCCTCGCCCACGACATCGTACGCGAGCGGCCAGGGCTGGTGGGACTCAGCGAGGATTTCGACATCATCGACGACCGCACCGCTGCCGACATCAAGCGCGACGCTGTGACAGCCTATCTTCATTCGCACCCCGACGCTTTTGTGCCATACATCAAACCAGACCTGCTGTCGAACCCGCGGCGCTACGAGCGTGCTCTGGTCGACGATGCGGTGGACCTGGCCAACGCCGTCATCCGCATCGCCAAGGAGATGCAGGCGCCGCCCCACCTCCTGCGTGCCCTGCTCGACCGCCAGTCCGGAACATGGCCGCTGTTGGAGTTTGGGATCACCCTCTACAGCCTTTACGAGCGCAGCCTGACCGTGCGCGGCGCCGTCGATTTCGACGACCTGATCAGGTTGGCGCTCCAGGCGCTAGAGGCTGATGAGGGCTACCTACACCGTCTGCAGACGCACTGGCCCTACGTGCTGGAAGATGAGGCGCAAGATTCGAGCCTGGCTCAAGAGAAAATGCTGCGCCTGTTGACGGCTGGGCACGGCAACTGGGTGCGCGTCGGCGACCCGAACCAAGCTATCAACACAACGTTCACCAGCGCCGACACGCGCTTTTTGCAGAAGTTCCTGCGAGAGTATGCGCAACAGGCGCGCGACCTGCCCAATTCCGGCCGCAGTGCGCTGCCCATCATCGAGCTGGCCAACGCGCTGATCGCCTGGTCGCGCGCCGAGCATCCGGTGATTCCCCAGGAGCTGGCGCTGAGCGAGCCGTCTATTGAACCTACGCCGTTGGGCGACCCGCAACCCAATCCAGCGGCAGGGCATCCGGCTGTCTACTTTCACGAGAAAGCACTGGCGCCGGAGCGCGAGACGGAGATGGTGGTGCGGAGCCTGCAGCGCTGGCTGCCAGAGAACAGGGAGCGCACCGTCGCTGTACTGGCACCTGACAACGCGCGCGGCTTTGCCTTGGTCGACGTCTTGAAGCAAGCCGAACTTCCGCTGGACGACAACCTACTGCGCACGAACAACAGCACGCGCGTCACAGCGCGGATGCTCGCGATCGTCGTCGGCTATGTAGCAGATCCACAGTCGGCGCCGCTCCTGCAGAGTCTATGGAGCGATGTCTGGTATCCGCTGGCTGCTGCGCGCCAGGCTGAGCAAAGCGGCAGCGGGGCAGAGACACGGCTCTCCGACAAGGCGCCCGAACCCGTGCGTACTTTTAGCGCTGCGCTGGGCAAGCTGCGCGAGCCGGAGCGCTTTGTCTTCCCCGATCGGCGCGATTTCCTCGACAGCCTGACGTGGCTCGATGGTATGGACACCTTTCGTCAGCTGATCCAAGAATTCCGCAGTGCAGTGCAACGCTGGAGCCGGGCCGTGATCCTGCCCGTCGATGAGTTGCTGCTCACCATCGGCAACGATCTCTTTGACGAGCCGGCTGACCTGGCGCTGACGCACCGCCTGGCTGTACTGCTGGCCAAGCTCGCCGGCGAGAATCCCGACCTGCGCCTGCCCGACCTGGCGGGCGAACTGGAGAATATCGCCCAGAACAAGCGACGCCTGCTGGGTTTTACGGAAGACAGCCAGGGATACGTGGCGAAGCCGGGCGTTGTCACCGTTGCGACCATGCACGCAGCCAAGGGGCTGGAGTGGGATCGCGTCTATCTTACTGCGGTCAACACCTTCAGCTTTCCCAGCGGCTTAGCGGAGGAACAGTACCGCAGCGAGCGCTGGTACGTGCGCGACGAGCTCAACCTCATTGCGGAAGCCGAGGCACAGTTGCGCCAGCTGCGCATGGGCACGCTCGACGACTACCAGGCCGGTGTGGCGAGCGCGCAGGCGCGGCTCGACCTGGCTGCAGAACGGCTGCGCCTTTTCTATGTGGGTATCACGCGCGCGCGGCGCGAGCTGATCGTCACCTATAACACGGGGCGACGCCATGAGAGCGACCCGCTGGCGCCGGCGCTGCCGTTTCTTGCATTGGCGCGCACTGTGCACCGGTGGCAAACTGAAAGCGTTGGTGCGTAAACAGGAAATGGGAGCAGATACAATGAACGACGTACGTAAGAAGGTATTTGTCAGCGGCTGTTTTGACATGCTGCACAGCGGGCATGTCGAATTTCTGCAACGTGCAGCCGAGTACGGCGATCTCTATGTCTCGCTCGGATCAGACCAGACGGTCTTCAGCTTGAAGGGACGGCCGCCGGTAAACAGCGAAGACGAACGGTGCTTCATGATGCGCAACGTCGCGTGTGTGCATGAAGCTGTCATTTCCCGTGGGTCGGGTTATCTCGATTTCGAGCCAGAGCTGCGCGAGATTCGGCCCGATATATTCGTGGTCAACGAGGATGGCAACACGCCGGCCAAGCACAAACTGTGCGAGAGCTTGGGTATCGAGTACAGGGTGCTGGCGCGCGATCCCCATCCTGGGCTGGCAGCCCGTTCGACGACAGCGCTGCGCACTGTGCAGCAGATGCCCTATCGCATCGACCTGGCCGGCGGCTGGCTGGACCAGCCCTTCGTCTCCCAACACCATCCAGGTTCGGTCATCACTGTTTCGCTGGAGCCGACACTGGAGTTCAACGAGCGTAGCGGTATGGCCACCAGCACGCGGCGCACGGCCATCAAGCTGTGGGGCAGCAAGCTGCCGGCTGATCGCTATGACAAGGTCGCGTGGATGCTCTTTTGCTGCGATAACCCGCCCGGCAAGACTGAGATTTCCGGCGCGCAGGATTCTATCGGCATCGTGTTTCCCGGCCTGGCGCGTTCGGATTACAACGGGACGTACTGGCCGGCGCATATCGACCATGTGTTGGACGAAGAGACGCTGCGCTTCGTAGAGCGCCATCTCTACCTGTTGCCGCTGGGGCCGCGCGAGAATGGTTTCGCTGTACTAGCAGACACGCACATCACGCCCGCCGGTGCGCAGGCCCTGGCTGACGCGACCGATGCCTGCTGGGCAGCCCTTCTGGCGCGCGACACGCTGGGCTTTGGCCGGGCCGTGCGGGCCTCCTTCGAGGCGCAGATCGCCATGTTTCCGAACATGGTCACGCCCGGCGTGCGCGATCTGATCGACCGCCACCGCGACCAGGCGCTGGGGTGGAAGATTTCGGGTGCGGGCGGCGGGGGGTATGTGATTCTGGTGGCGGATCGGCCGATCGAGCACGCGGTGCGGTGTGTGGTGCGGCGGGGG
>CAIRNL010000038.1 GCA_903879975.1 uncultured Chloroflexota bacterium
ATTTTGTCGACGGCCCATGGGCCATCGACGAACTGCGTGGCGCATTGGGAAACAACCTGGCTGTCGCACAACTTCCTGCCGGTCCAGCCGGCCTCGCCCGGCCCTGGCTGACCGCTGATGGCGTCTTCATCAATCCAAAGGTGCCGCTAGCGCAGCAGGCACTGGCCCTCAATTTCGCTCGCTTCTTAGCAGGCGCAGAAAGTGGCACCTTGATTGCCCAGTTGGGCCGACGTTTGCCGGCGAATCGCAATGCGGCGCTGGGAGACGACGCGATTTTGCAGGGTTTTGCCCAGCAGGCGGCAACAGCCCAGCCGATGCCCGCTCTGCCTGAAATGGCGCAGGCGTGGGGCTATGGCGGCGATATGTTCGTCAAGGTGGTCGATGGCAACGCCGACCCGGCAGCCACGGTGCGCGAGACGGCTGCGTTGATCAATGACGCCAATAGCAAGTAACCAGGCTCACGGGCCAGACAAGATTGACCGCATGAGTGATACGTACCAGCGCTTCAACCTGGCGACGATGTCCGGTGTCTTCCCAGGCGTGCGGACTATGGTCTATCAGCGGGTGCGGTTGCGTTCGCTGCGCAAGGAGAATATCACCGTATGGGCGCGTCTACTGTGGTATGACGAGCCACCTTCCTGCGTGGTGGAGATGGAAGAGCGGATGGATGCAAGTGCCGTGCAGGTAACGCCATTGCTGCGTATCCCTGATCCAGGCGGTGTAAGCTTCGGCTCGACCCTACGCGCAGCGCTCGCTGCGGCCGGCTGGCAGATGCTGGCGTGTGGTGCCTGCGCTCACTGGCGACCTCTTGCCACGTTGACGCCCGATCAGCTGGCAACCGGCGCGTGTGACCGGCGCAGCGCAGTGGATGACTTTCCCCCGCTCCTGGCAGCACAGTCGCTCCTGGCAGCGGCTTGTCGGCATTGGCAGCCCGGCGCCGAGCACGCCCCATTGCATCCACCGCCCGCTGCCGTCGCTATCTCCCCTATACCCAAGCGCGCCGAGCGAGAGAACGACGATCGCTGGACGCTGGCCGGACAGGTGCGCCGCTGGCTGGGCCGCAAAGAGAAGCCAAGCGGCGCAGCGGCGCCAACTGAGTGGGCCGATCGCATGGTCGAGCGTAGCGGTGTCGGCGCCGGGACAGAACCTTGCTTTGCCTGCCAAGGGCGTATTGCCAACCTGGGCGCGCTGGCCGTTGCTACGCCTGAGGGCGACAAGCAGACCTTTAGCGTGTGGCGTTGCCGCCATTGCTATACCTATTATCTGAACGACTGGATCGACCGTTGGGAGCGCACCGACAACCTGGAAACCGAGGAACGCTATTACCGTCTCAGTCCAGCAGAAGCGCTGGAAATACTGGCTGTCATCGAAAATGTCGTCCATGCTGAACATCCGGCGCGCCGCCATGAACGCAATGCGCAGCGGCAGTGGATACTGAACTTTCTTGCCGGTCAATCTGTGCTCAGCCATCAAATCCGCCAAGGACGTTAGAAATCTACGTGCTCGTCCTGAGGTACATGTGTGAACGGACTGCTCCATGATTGTTGAATGTCGGCCATCGATACTGGTAGCTGCCTGCTATGATGACTTGCCCTTCCCCAGCCTTCAGCCGATGCAGGAGGTTGCTTTCGACGTGGGCGTGACCGCAACTGACCGTGCCCTGGAACTGCGCGGGATGGTCGTGCAGGGGTACAGCGACCATCAGCTCCTGTTCGAGCAACACTGGCCGGGGCGTATTCTTGGCCAGCGACTGGGCAGCACAGACCTTGCCATCGCACCGGGCACGGGCCTTGCCCTGCGCGGGCTGCATTTCATGGCGCCTGCCTACGAGCGTCTGACCCACATCGACGTGACAATTCTTGCGCGTGCTGAAGGGCGCACGACCGATGCCCAACATTCGCTGCAGCTTCCTGTGCGTTTCCATGAGCAGCAGAGCGATCTGCACTTTCCCCTGCGCGGGGCGTGGTGGGCAATCCAGGGATCGGATTGGACGGACCTGCACAAGCAGGAGGTTTTTACGCAGACGTATGCTGTCGACTTCGTGCGCTTGGGGCCGGATAACCACTTTTTTACCGGCGATGGCTTGACTGTTGAAGATCACTACAGTTGGGGACAACCTCTTTATGCGACGGCTGGCGGCAAGATTGCAGCGGTGATCTATGATATGCCCGATCTCAAGCCCGGCGTGCCACCAGACCCGCGCCTGTTCCGTGGCGACCTGCGGCGTCTGCTCGGAAACTCCATCGCCATCAGCCATGGCAACGGCGAATTCAGCTGTTTCGGCTGCCTGCAGCAGGCGAGTGCACAAGTTAACGAGGGACAGGTAGTGCGTCGCGGCACCTTGCTTGGCTATGTCGGCAACAGCGGTCTGTCACCAGGCCCACATCTCCATTTCCATCTCGCAGAGGGGCCCAACCCTTTGATCGATCAGGGACTGCCCATGAAATTTAGTCACTTGTCGGCCGGTGGCCAGTGGTTCGACCGCCTCGTGACGATACCTTCTCGCATGATTGTCCTGGCGCCCGAAAGCAGCGCCGAAGGAGCCTAGATGATGTCTGGTGCCGGCAAACGCCAGCGCAGCGCGCGCAAAGAGTCGAGCGAGATCCTGCTGATGACTACAGTGGATGACGATACCTACGGCGAACTATCTGAGCTGGTGGGCCAGCGCGTGGTGCACGCCGTACTCTGGGAGGATTCGCTGTCCGATGCCCTGACTGGAACCACGACGGACCTGGCGATCCAAGCGCTCTTCGATCTGGATATCTATCTGGAAGATGGACTCTACTTCGAGTTGTACGGCGTGGCCTGTTTTGACGATCCAGATGGCGAGCCATGGCAGGGGTATGCAGGCGCGCAGGCGCGTGTTGCTGCCCTGATCGGCGGACAGGCGCATCTGGTAGAAGTTGCAGTCGATGAGGAGGACGGTCTGGTACTCGTGCTGGCAGGGGGAAACGGCGCACCCGCTTTTCTGGCGGTGGGCGCCTGGCTGGCTGAGGAGTGGGACGAACTGCCCGAAGGCTGAGGGGTAGGAACATCCCAGTATGCGGCGCATGTCCACAAACCTGCCCTGTGATCTGCTGCCAAATGTACAGCTAACCAGCTGAACGCAGGTTGCGCATCGTGTGGTTTTCGTCTATCATTCAGTCAATTCATCAAGCGTATCTCTCCAATGCCAAGGAGCAAGCGATTATGATCATGCTGACGACCACAGCTTCGACTACCAGTGCACGCCCTAGTACGAATCCGTGGATGGCGTCCATCTATGGCGGCATCGTCTCCGGCTTGATTGCAGCAGCCTCAGGGTTGTTGCTGGGCACAAATCTGCCCGCTCTCTATGTTTTGGCCTTTTTCCTGATCGGGATCGGCCCTGTGCTGGGCTACCAGCTTGCTGCCGGAAAACTGGGGCAGGATTGGAAGTCTCTCATCGGCGGTGTTATCGGCTTTGTTCTACCGGTTCTGTCGTCGATTATTTTGTGGCCCTTGCTGGTATGGGCGTTCAACCGTACACTGGCATTCGGTAAGCTCTGGCTTGGCAGCCTGCTTGGTTTCATTCTAGGCATTGCCGTCTTCCTGGTCGTTGGTATGATGATCGGGCAGGACCCCTCGTGGGTGGGGCCGGGCTGGGCGCTGCTCTGGGCATTTTGGGGGGCAACCAGCGCAGCGTTCATGGCGTCAGCCGGGCGTGAATAACACGTAGCATCCGGTTGCCAGATCCCTGTCGGCGATCCCAACTGCTACAAGTGAATCGACTGTTGGGCGTGGCGACACATCGTGTGTCGCCACGCTTTTTGTCTATAATGCCCGAACACTTGCCGCCAGACCGCCGATCTACGGCGGTCCGATCAGGCACTGGATCGACTCTTTGCAGGTTGAATCGTGCAAGTTGAACAATTCCCCGTGGGCAGGAACTTTGCATTGCCTATTGACTCGGGCCTATAATGCAGAAGATACGTTGAATTCGACGTGGAATCGTGGAATGATGTACAAAAGCACTGCCACACTGGGCGACGTCTATCATCTTGCACTGCCTGCCGATACGCAACTCTTGATGGGCAGCGAGTTCCTGAACCGGCCGGTGAGCTGGGCGTGTAGCTTGCGCCCAAGCCCGCCGGCTTTCCCAAAACTGGAGGGCAACGAACTGGCGTTGGTCGATATGGAAGACTTGCGCCGGTTGGACCATAAGGCCCGGTTGGATCGCGTCGTGCGTAGCTTGCACGCTGCAGGTGTCTCCGGCGTGGCCGTGCTTGGCTCCGTTTCTGCGGACGCAGTTCAGGCTGCGCGTGAGAGCGGCCTCGCGCTCTTCGAGCTGCCGATGACTGTATCGCTGACGCAGGTCGAGCGCTCGATTATTCGGCTGATCGTCGATCGCTCGGGCTATATCACGCAGCGTTCGGCCGAATTGCAGCGCGAACTCAACCAGGCTGCGCTCAACAGCGGCGGGCTGAGCCAGATTATGCAGAGGCTGCATGCCTTCGTGCAGCAGCCCGTTGTACTGGTCAGCGAAGATGGACGCATCTCCGCTGCAGCCGGCCTGGAAGCCGGCACTCCCGAACATCAGCAACATATCCTCGAATCGCTGCCGAACCCAACCTTGCTGCGCAGTTGGATGGCTACTCAGCCCCCTGCCTTGCTCAATCAGTCGGTTGGACTGCTGCCCATGACCGGCGCCGGGGCATCGCTTGCATACCGAGAGGCGGTCGTGTCAGCCATCTGTGTCGGCGATGTCGTGCGCGGCTATTGCCTGCTCCTGCGCAGTCGTGCTGTCGCCGGCCAGGATGTCTCCGCCGTGGAGGAGGTGGGCGCGATCCAGGGAGCATCTGCTGCAGCGCTGGAATGGGCCAAGCAGAACGCCGTCGGAATTGCCGAGGAACGCATGCGCGCTACCTTCCTCGACGAACTGCTCGCTGCCGAAATCGCTGATGAGCAAGCGTGGATTCAACGCGGCACATCGTTGGGCTACGATCTCTTGCGGCCGCACGTAGCGATGTTGATCGACGCCTATAACGTGCCCGGCTGGCCCGCGTCACTCCTGCGCTTCGTGCAGCAACAGAACGTGACGGCTCCTTATGCGCGTCGCGAGGAGGGCGTGCTGATCTTCTGGCCGGTGGACGACCCCAAAAGCGGGCGTGCACTCAAAGCGGTTGCGTATGATATCGTGAATCGGGTACAGTCTGCCAACCCCAAGGCACGCCTGGTCATCGGCATCGGACGGCCTGGTGTTGGGCCGAGCACGTGGCGACAGAGCCAGGTGCAGGCACGCGAGAGCTGGCGCTTGGGTAAGGAATGGGAAACGACACCAGTCACCTATTTTGGCGATCTCGGTCTCTATCAACTTCTGGCCGGCCTGAGTTCCAGCCCAGAGGCCGGGCGCTTCTTCCGCAAAACCCTGGGCAAACTCATCAGCCACGATGACAACCGCAACTCTGAGCTGGTGCAGACACTCGATGTCTTTTTCACCTGCCACGGCAATTTGAGCCAAACAGCTATTCAGCTGCATATCCATCGCAATACGCTCACCTACCGGCTCGATCAGATTGCAAACATTACGCAACTTGACCTCGACGATCCCGACGCACGATTTTCGCTGCAGCTTGCCCTGAAGCTGCGACCAGTGATGAAATAGGCAAGGCTCATCACGAGCGCATAGGTCGGCATCTGCAGAGTGTCGCGTACGCTCTATCTTGTCAATCCCATCACTGTAGATGCTCCATACATCGTCATGCGCGCCAGATGAGATAAAGAAGGTGCGCAGCCAGGACGAGGCCAAGCACAGCACTCAGCGCACCTACGATGGAAATCCCAAAGAGCGTCGGCGGCGCAGCCAATGCCCACAGAAGCGCAGACCCGAGCAGGAGCGCTGCGACCACGACACCGTAGGCCAGCCGATCGAGTGGCTGCTGCATGCCATGCTGCTGCACGTGAATCTGCAACTCGCCGCGCTGCGTTCGCTCGAGCAGGTTGACTGTCTCACGCGGCAACGCCTTGAGCAGGCGATTCCAGTCGCGCAAGGAGCGCGCCGCTTCTCGTTGCAACTGTTGAGGTGAGAAACGGCGTTTGAGCAGGTCCGTGCCGTAGCTCTTCAGTGTTGCCGTCAGGTCGAAGTCCGGGTCTAACTGGCGGGCAGTGCCTTCAATCTGTACAATGACCAACAGGAGCATGTTGACGCGTGGCGGAACCGCGAGATGGTGCTTGCGAATAATCACAAACATGGACTCGAATGCAGCGCCAATGTCGAATTCACCACCCATCGTGTCGCGAAACTCCCCCACGAAGTCGGCCACGTCGCTACGATAGGCGTTATGGTTGAGGTCGATGGGTACCTCGCAGAGCTCAATCAACTGGTTGGTCAGCGCCTCGACATCGCCGGAGAGAAAAGAGGCGACGATGCCGATGAAGTCGTCGCGCGTCTGCTCGTCGACACGGCCCACCTTGCCACAATCCAGCATGCCAAGCTCCGCTGCCGGGGGCAGCACGAAGATGTTCCCAGGATGGGGGTCGGCGTGGTAGAAGCCATCGCGGAAGATCATCTGCATCATCGTGCTGGCGAAAAGGTTGGCAAATGCCACGCGATCGATGCCATCCGTCTCCATCCGTTCGCGATTGGCGATACTGAAGCCTTCGATCCGCTCCATGGTTAGCACGCGGCGCGACGATAATTCAGGGTAGGCTTTGGGGAAATGTACACCAGGATTGTTGGCGAAGTTGTGCGCAAAACGCAGCAGGTTGTTGAGCTCGGTGTGAAAATTCAACTCGCGCAGGAGGCCGCGCGCAAATTCGTCCACTGTGTCGGACGGGTGATAACGCGCCAGTTCCTTGCTGTTGCTCTCCGCTAGCCCGGCAACCGTCGCCATGAGACTCAGGTCGCTGCGCACCTTCTCCTCAATGCCCGCATGCTGTACCTTGACTACGACGTTCGTGCCGTCAAAGAGCTGCGCAGCATGCACCTGCCCCACTGAGGCAGATGCCAGCGCATGAGGGTCGAACCAGGCGAAAAGTGTGTCCGGCGACGCGCCAAGTTCAGTCTGGATCATGGCGTACACAACGTCGCGTGGGTCGGCGGGCGTGTCCGCTTGCAGCGCAGCGAGCTCTTCCGCCAGCTCCGGCCCCACTATGTCGGCGCGCGTGCTCACCATCTGGCCAAGCTTGATGAACGTTGTGCCAAGTTCGGTCAGGGCGAGACGAATGCGCACCTCAAGCGCAAAGTCGCTGACTGCAGCGCCCTCGGCGGTCACGAAACGGCGGCGGATAAACCCAGGCGTACTGTCGCTCACCCACTCTGCCAGTCCATATTTCGCCAGAACGCGGATGATTTCATCGACGCGTTTGACATTTCCCTTGAAATTGCTGATACCTGAGATCATGGGCGTGCTGTAGGCCTTGCACTGTTTCTTGTAAAACTACTTGGTTGATCGATCTCTGTCAATATCTCAGAATGGCAGAGCCACTGTCTGCCAGATGGAACGCCTGGCCGCGTTACCGGCGCGGCAGGCGCAGATTGACCCGCCCCAGGCGCTGCACGGCCAGCAGCGCGCTCAACAGAATCAGCACGCCGCCGATTATCTGGACTGACGCTAACCGCTCGTGCAAGAAAAGGATCGACCAGGCGACGCTGAGCAGGGTTTCCAGGGGTCCCAGCAGCGCAACCTGCGCACCACCCAGGCGGCCCATGGCGGCAAAATAGGCGAGGCGCGCGATATAGGTGCTGACCGCAGCCAGGACGATCACGGCGAACCAGCCTGACGGTCCAGGCGCAACCCACTGGGCACCGCGCACCAACCACCAGCCTGCCACGCAGAAGGTCATGGAGGCGGTGACATAAAAGGCGATTGTGCGCGTCGGGTAGGCTACCAATGTCCACTGCGTGAGCGCCATCTGCAGAGAGAAGAGAAACGTAGCAATCAGAGCCAGTGCTGCACCGACCCAGTTGACCTCTCCGCTCGGCCCGACGAGCAGGTAGACGCCGATCATGGCCAGGGCCAGCCGCAGCAGGTGGCGTCGCGTGAGCGGTTCACCGCGTAAGGCCAACAGGCTGAGCACCATGGGGGGACTGAGTGTCAGGATCATGGAGGCGAGAGAAGCCTCCAGATCGTTCAGCGACG
>CAIRNL010000039.1 GCA_903879975.1 uncultured Chloroflexota bacterium
CCGATCGCGGCAAATGCAGCCAGATAATAGGCGCGCTGTTGCAGATAGTAGAGATAAATGGCCAGCAGAATGCCCAGTACAACAACCCCGTAGACGCTGCCTTGTCCAGGTCGATAGGTGAGTTCTTGATCATGGCGAAAGCGTTGAAATACGAGAAAAGCGGCAACCGGCAGGATCAATAGACCGTGGCTGTAATATTCGTTCGACATCCACTCAAGCCATAGCCAGTGCCAGGCCGGCCAGGTAATCGCAAAAAATCCAAGTGCGGCCAGAATTGGCAACCACAGCGCCCGGAAGGAAGTACGCACCATGAACGAAGCACCTCAAGAGTAATCATGCGCAACGGCGCAGAGTCGTTTGCAGTCGCCGCGTGCAAGCAGAATATCACTACCCAACGGTATGGTCAAACGGAACGCTCAGGAAAGGGTACAGTTCAGCTTGTCGGCGCGCCGCACATTCCCCGTTCGCTGCTCGGTCTCTTCGGTCATACTGTCCGCTAATGCACCGTGCCGGTGACGTGTCAGTTGCCCCAAACGTGAAGCAGGCCCGCTCAGGGAAAACGACGGACGGCCACATACCCAGCGGCCGTCCAGTCACTTTAGGTGGCTGCATAAACCTCGCTGGTTTGCCGAACCATAGAGACATAACTTTCCACCTTCAACGCTGCACCGCCGATCAGGGCGCCATCGATGTCGGGCTGCTCCATGATCTCGCGAATATTCTTGTCGTTGGTGCTGCCGCCATACAGGATGCGAATGGTCGCCGCCGCTTCATCGCCAAACAGCTCGCCAACGCTCCGGCGCACCACGCCGCCGCAGATGTCATTGGCCTGCTGCGCTGTCGCTGCCTTCCCTGTGCCGATTGCCCAGATCGGCTCGTAGGCAATGACGATGTCAGCCATCTGCTCTGCAGTGAAGCCGGCAAGCGCTGCCTTGACCTGCCCGCTGACAAAGGCCTGTGTCTCTCCAGCCTCGTTTTGTGCCAGCGACTCGCCGACACAGACGATCGGTGTCAGACCGGCCGCCAACGCTGCCAGTGCCTTCTTGTTCACCGTCTCATCGCTCTCGCAGAAATACTGGCGCCGTTCACTGTGGCCGAGGATCACATAGGTGGCCAGGTGCTTGAGCATCGGCGCACTGATTTCGCCGGTGAATGCGCCGCTAGCTTCCCAGTGCATGTTCTGCGCACCGACGGCAATACGACTTCCCATGAGTTCGGCGTTGACCATGGGGATATCGATAAAGGGCGGACAGATGACGCGATCGACGGTGTCGACCTCGTTGACCTGCTCGCGAATGGCACGTGCCAGGTCGACAGCTTCGTTGATGGTCTTGTTCATTTTCCAGTTGCCGGCCATCATAGGCTTGCGCATGGTGTCTATTCCTTTGATTGTTGCGGTTGGTCGGCGGCTACGCCGTCTGCGCGGGTCGCCGACGGATCTTCGTGGGTTGGCTGAGTCTGTGACTCTTCGGCATCTTCTGTTACACGTCGTGCTTCTTGGGCTTGGCGCTCCACCTCAGCCGCGTATTCGTCTGCTGACAGCCAGCGTCCGCCCTGTACCTCGTGTGTTGTGATCTGTTTTTGGCTGTCGAGCCACAACTGCACTTCGACCTGTCCGAAACAACGCCGCTCGCCCGACGTGTGCAACACCTTGCGCACGTAATAGCCGGCGTTTTCTGCATCGGCCAGGCTCAACTCGTTGTGCAAATCGACCTGGCTGGCAATCGGTTCACGGCAGCGATGGGCAAGGACGTAGATCGGCAGGTAACGCTCTCGACCGCTCGCTGCTTTGCCCGTGAAGAGCGCCACAAGACGTGAGAAGAATCCCATGAGCCTCCTATCCTATTGGTCGTTGAGTGCTGCCACGCCCGGTAACTCAATGCCTTCAAGAAATTCCAGGCTGGCGCCGCCGCCGGTGCTGACGTGCGACATCTTGTCCTCGAAGCCGGCGTCGCGGATGGCTGCAGCGCTGTCCCCACCGCCGATGATCGTGGTGGCGCCCTTCAGTCCCCCCAAAATTTCGGCAATTGCAAAAGTGCCCTTGGCAAACTTGGCAAACTCGAAGACGCCCATCGGGCCGTTCCAGACCACGGTCTTGGCGCCAGCCAGACGGTTGGCATAGTGTGCAATGGTGGCTGGGCCAATATCGAGCGCCATCCACTCAGCTGGCACATCGTCGGCACCGACTACGGCGTTGCGGGCATCGGCTGCAAAAGTCTCTGCTACCACCAGGTCGACCGGTAGTTGGATCATGTCGCTGCCCTTGGCCATGAGATCGCGCGCCTTGTCGAGCGATTCGGCTTCGACCAGGCTCTTGCCCATGTTGATCCCTTGCGCAGCAAGGAACGTATTGGCCATGCCCCCACCGATGAGAATGACATCGACCTTATCCAGCAGGTTGGAGATGACGCCGATCTTGTCACTGATCTTGGCGCCGCCAAGGATGGCCACGAACGGGCGCACCGGCTTCTCCAGCGCATTGCCGAGAAAGGCCAGTTCTTTCTCCATGAGGAAGCCAGCGACTGCCGGCAGATAGCGTGCCACCCCCTCGGTGCTCGCATGGGCACGATGCGCACTGCCAAAGGCATCGTTGACGTAGATGTCGCCCAGCTTTGCCAGCTCCTGCGCCATGCCGACATCGTTCTGGGTCTCTCGCTTGTCGAAACGCGTATTCTCCAGTACCAGCACCTCGCCGGGTTTGAGCGCAGCGGCAGCTGCTTCTGCTTCGGCGCCGGTCGTCTTGCCGACGAATTTCACCGGTACCGCAATCAGCGTTGCCAGGTGATCGGCGGTGACCTTCATGCTGTATCGGGGGTCTGGACCATCCTTGGGCCGGCCCAGGTGGCTCATAAGAACCACAGCAGCGCCATGATCGAGCAGGTACTGGATGGTCGGCAGCGCAGCGCGTATGCGGGCGTCGTCGGTGATCGCCCCGGTCGCCTTGTCTTGCGGGACGTTGAAATCGACGCGGACGAGCGCAGTCTTCCCTGGCCAGCTCACATCCTTGATCGTTTGTTTATCCATAGCAATTGACCTCTTGCAGGTGTACAAAGAAAAACGTGAAACGGGAAGCGAAGTCGAACGACCTCCTGCGCCACGTTTCACGTTTTATGAGCGGGTGAGACTAGAAAATGGCCACGTTTCTAAATCCCATTACTTCAGATGCCCTTCTGGGCGATGAAGTCGATCAGGTCGGCAACGCGTGAACTGTAGCCCCACTCGTTGTCGTACCAGGTGACAACCTTAACCATCTTACCATACACATTCGTGAACTCGACGTCAACCGAGCTGCTGAAGGAGCTGCCCTTGAAGTCGATGCTGACGAGCGGCTCACGCACGACCTGCAGAACACCCTTCATCGGGCCGGCGGCCGCAGCATCAAAGGCGGCGATCAACTCGTCCTTGGTGACTGCCTTGTCGACTGTCGCAGTGAAGTCTACGACGGAGACCGTTGACGTCGGCACGCGCATGGCATAGCCGTCGAATTTGCCTTTGAGTTCCGGAATGACCAACGAAACTGCCTTGGCGGCACCGGTCGTTGTTGGGATGATGCTCATAGCCGCCGCTCGTGCGCGGCGCAGATCGCTGTGCACGAGGTCGAGAATACGCTGGTCGTTCGTGTAGGCATGGATGGTGGTCATCAGGGCCTGCTGGATGCCGGCGATGTCGTTGAGCACCTTGGCAGCCGGCGCCAGACAGTTGGTCGTGCAGCTGGCGTTGCTGATGATGTTGTGCTTGGCTGGGTTGTACTTGTCATCGTTGACGCCGAGCACGACGGTCAGGTCTTCGCCCTTGGCTGGGGCGCTGATAATGACCTTCTTGGCGCCGGCATGCATGTGCAGTTCAGCCTTCTCGCGCGAAGTGAAGATGCCTGTGCTCTCGACAACGATATCGACGCCCAGGTCGCCCCACGGCAATTTGCTCGGATCCTTCTCGGCCAGCACCTTGATGCGGTCGCCGTCGATCATTAGGTCGCCGTCCTGCACCCCAACGGTGCCGGGGAAGGTGCCGTAGTTGCTGTCATACTTGAAAAGATGGGCATTGGTGCCGGTATCGCTCAGGTCGTTGACGGCAACGAGATCGAACTTGCCACGGTAATTCTCGAAGAGCGCTTTGGTCACCTGGCGACCGATACGGCCAAACCCGTTAATTGCAACCTTTACAGCCATTTGAAATCTCCTTTATTGTGGACAACACATTTTGAAATCGACACAATCGCAGAAGAACTATTAGGTACCATTGTCCCGGAGTGGACAATGACGGCATCTCCATCCTGCTCAGCAACGAAGACCAACTACTATGTGTCTATCTTACCATTAGTCTCCCCAAAGGTGTACTTTACGCGGCCGGGTGATCGCTCCGATCACCTTATCTCTCAGTGGCCTGCTCTGCACGGAGCGTTTCGTAGGCCGCCATCAACGCCGCCGCCAGTTTGGTCGAATCGTGGCGCCATGGGCGCTCCCTGTCCACCACATCGGCTGTGAGGATGCGATATCCGTGCGGCGGGGCGTCGGGAGGAAGGGTGACCCACGCGGACTTGCCTGACGGCGGCTTGCTCACGTCATAGGCATCATTGGCAAGCACAGCCGGAAATGCGCCGTTTGCGTGAAGTTTGAGCTGACTCAGGTGGTCTACGACGCTGAAGCCATCCGTCTCGCCAGCCTGCGTCGCCACGTTGCAAACGTAGATGCGCACAGCAGAGGACGCGCAGATAGCCTCGCGGATAGAGTCGACGAGCAGATTGGGCAGCACACTGGTGAAGAAGCTGCCCGGCCCTGCCACAATCAAATCGGCCTGGAGCAGCGCCCGCACGGCTTCGGGATAGGCGCGGGCGTGGGCTGGCTGCAAGAAGACGCGCTCGATCTGGCCGCCGGCTTTGGGCAGGGCGCTTTCCCCTTCGACGATACGCCAGTCGGCCCTGCCGTCGGGCCGCGTCTGCCTGACCTCAGCACACAAGGTCACATTTTCGAGCGTGCTAGGCAAAATCCGTCCACGTACAGCAAGGACACGGCTACTCTCGGCAATGCCTGTTTCAAAGCTGCCAGTGATCGCCGCCATGGTCGTAATGAAGATGTTGCCAAAGCTGTGGCCGCCCAGCTCGTTCCCTTCGCCGTTGCCATGTTCGGCGAAGCGGTACTGAAAGAGGCGCGTCATCAGCCCCTCGGCCTCACTCAAAGCCGCAATGTTGTTGCGGAAATCGCCAGGCGGCAACATGCCGGTCTGGCGCCGCAGACGGCCGCTGCTGCCACCGTCGTCGGCCACGGTGACAATGGCCGTGATGTTGTCGGTATAGGTGCGCAGGCCACGCAGCAACTGTGGCATGCCCGTGCCGCCGCCAATTGCAACGATACGCGGGCCGCTGCGGTGCTGCTGGCGTTGAAGGAAGGCACGCACTGCTTGCTGGCGCTCGGGTGTGCTCAGTTCCGGCCAGACCTGATGGACGACGATGGCATGCAGGCGAAAGGCGCCGGCAATTGCCAGCCCGGCACCAGCTATCAGAAGGACGACACCGCGCAGCCATTCCGGCAGAAAACTGAGTGTGAACCAGTGAAGGGGTCCCTCCGTGAGGAAAAGGTAGAGCAGGAGTGCCAGGCCAAGGCTCGTGAATATGATGCCGGCCAGCGCAGCAAGCAACCAGCGTTTGACCCCTAATCCTGGTTTCAGGAGCAGGGACCAGGTGTTTTCCGGAGCATATGCGCCCTTGAGCCTTCGTGTCATAGAAGTTCCATTATAACATGGCGTTCACGACACAAAGCGCTATAATTGCCAATAGGCGGCGCGTCTTATCATTGGAGCGTCGCCGGCACGAGACACATACATCCCGAGGGGATGAGTGCTCTGACCCGGCGTCGGGGATGTTCTCGCCAAAAATTCGCTACGCGCCCTGCTATCAGAAAGGGAGATGAATGGCTGTGACGATGCGCTTGCGCAACCGAACTATGCAGGCAGACGACCTGCGCCCACATCTCGCTGACGGACCCTCGGAGCGCGTCGCTTTTCTGCCTGCACGCAGCAGTCGCCAGGTGGTGGCTGAGACGCTGGCCGCTATGGCCAATGCCGGGGGGGGCATCGCGCTTTTGGGTGTGACCGCAAAAGGTATGCCGCAGGGGGCGATTGAGGGCATCGTCCTGCGCGATCTCGTCGTCGAAGCCAGCTTGCTCCCTGACCCACCCCTGATCCTGCCCAGCGCACAATGCGTGGCGCTGGACGGCGCCGAGATCGTCGCTGTGCTGGTGCCGGAAGGGCTACCCCATGTGTACAACGTGCGCGGCGTCTATCTGACTCGCACGGGCAACCAGAATCGCCCGCTGACGACGCCGGAACTGCGCCTGCTCCTGCTGGACCGCAGTGAGAGCGGCTACGAGAGCCAGCCGGTTGCCGGCGCCTCCCTGGCCGACCTGGATGCTGCTCGCGTGAACCGCTATCTCGATCAGTTGGGCCTGCCGCCCGACGAAGATGCTGTCAATACGCTCATCGGCCGTGGGTGTGTGACACGCCGTGGTGTGGACGGGTGGCCGGCGGCCGAACCGGCGCCAACGGTAGCTGGCCTTTTGCTCTTTGGCCGCGAACCCCAACGTTTCTTGCGCAGTGCTGAGATTATCTGTGTGCGATATGCCGGTCCAGTCATGGGGGACGAGTTTGTTCGCCAGGATATTGGCGGCCCGCTGGCGGAGCAGGCGAAGCAGGCTGAGACCTTCGTCACCGCCAACATGCGCCGCGGCATGCGCATCCGTGCCATGGCGCGCGAGGAGAGCACCGAGTATCCGCTGCCCGTCGTGCGCGAGGCGATTGTCAATGCCATCGCCCATCGCGACTACAGCATCCGCGGTGAGGGCATCCGCCTGCTCATGTTCAATGACCGCCTGGAACTTTATAGTCCCGGCCGCCTGCCTGGCCATGTGACACTTGCGAACCTGAAGGACGAGCGTTACAGCCGTAACGAGGCAATTGTTGCTGTTCTGACCGACCTGGGCTATATCGAACGACTCGGCTACGGTATCGACCGTATGATTGCCGCTATGCAGGAAGCAGGGTTACCCGAACCCGAGTTCGCAGAGACGACAGCCGGTTTTCGTGTCACGCTGCGCTCTGCTGGCGATGACCTGGTGAGCGTCCTGCCACAGGAGCAGCGCTGGCATCACGCCTTTCTCAACGAGCGGCAGGAGGCGGCCCTGGCTTTTGTGCGCGAACAGGGCCGCATTACCAACAGCGACTTGCAGGCACTGGCGCCTGACGTCCACCCCGAGACCATTCGTCGCGATCTTGCCGACCTTGTCGACAAGAATCTGTTCATCCGTATTGGCTCCAAGCGCGCCACCTACTACATTTTGAAGTGAACAATATCGAGCGTGGCGGACAACTCATTGAAGTGCCCGATGCCGAGTATGATACCATGGCGTGCAATGTGCTGGCAGTTGCACCGGGACAGTGCCTGATGCTGGGCGTAAGCACCGGTGGCATCCGGACACAGATTCCTGCCGGGAATGGCACAGGCGATTACACGTCTCCAGAGTAGGGCGCGCTATAATGCCAGGATGGTCAGGTTTAGGAGCATCTGAACGCACACGTCGCAGGCGGCTCAATCGACGCGTCAGTGTGTGATCAAGGAGGTTTCATGCGTTCCGTATCCATTATCGGTATTGGCCAGACGCCAGTGGGTGAACTGTGGGAACACTCTGCCCGGCAGCTTGCCTACGATGCCGTTTCGAGTGCAATGGCAGATGCGAATGTGGAGCGTGTCGATGCGCTCTTCGTCGGCAATATGCTCAGCGGCAGCCTGCTGGACCAGGAACATCTGGGCACGCTTGTAGCCGATGTCTGTGGGTTGCACGGCGTCGAAGCGGCGAAAGTCGAGGCGGCTTGTGCCAGTGGCGCAGCGGCGCTGCGCGTCGGCACCATGGCAGTTGCCAGCGGCTTTCATGACATCGTCGTGGTGGCCGGACTGGAAAAAATGACGGACACCGTGGGCAAGGATACGACGGCCGGGCTGGCCACGGCTGCAGATGCCGAATATGAAGCGTTGCATGGCGTCAGTTTCGTCGGCTTGAATGCCCTGATGATGCAGCGCTACATGTACGAATATGATGTGCCGCTGGATGCGTTTGCTGGCTTCAGCATCAACGCCCATCGCAACGGCGCCCGAAACCCCAATGCCATGTTTCAGGAAGCGCTTTCGTTGGAAGACTATGTGCGGGCGCCTATCATTGCCACCCCCATCAATATCCTGGACAGCAGTCCAGTGTGCGACGGTTCTGCGGCGGTTGTGTTGGCTCCAACGGAATGGGCTCACAAGTTCACCACCGGCCATCATCGCGGCGCTGTACAGATTCTGGCCAGCGCCAGCGCCAGCGATACACTGGCCGTGCACGACCGGCGCGATCCCCTGTTCCTGGAGGCAGCCAATCTCAGCGGGCAGAGAGCGCTGCGGCAGGCCGGGATTCGCCAGGATGATCTGGACTTCTTTGAGTTGCACGATGCGTTCACCATTATGATTGCGCTGAGCCTGGAAGCAAATGGTTTTGCACAGCGCGGTGAGGGTTGGCGCATGGCGGATGAAGGAGAGATTGGCATTGGCGGACGGCTGCCCATCAGTACGATGGGTGGATTGAAGAGCCGTGGCCACCCCGTCGGCGCTACTGGTATCTACCAGATCGTGGAGAGTGTCTTGCAGTTGACCGGCAGCGCAGGCGGGAATCAGGTGGCCCATGCCAGGCTTGGCATGGCGCAGAATATTGGTGGCAGTGGCGCAACGATCGTGACGCACATCCTCGGCAGCTAAAAGGATGGGATGTAGAAACTAGGATTTTCGGGCACTGCCGCTGCCGAGAGGGCGAACTTGCAAACTCCTGGTTTCGATCGACCTTTCCTTGAGCTGGAGCTGGAACGCCCCAACTACGTGGTTGTATACAGCGGACAGGCGCCAGGCCTGTCTGTTTGTCTTGCATGCAATCGGCGAGAATTGCGCCTGCTCTTCCAGCGAGGCCGCTCATTTTTACTGTCAAAACCTATCAGGTTGCTGTTTTTGGGGAGCAGATAGGAATTGAAAGCCCATCGTTGCTAGTATGGCATTCGTACGATGAAATACAAGCTGCAGAAGGTGAACAAACCTTCTTCATGATTTGTGTGTGTGTTAGAAGAGAGGGTCGATATGGCTATTCCCAATATGTGGCGTACCAAACAGCAGCGCTATCGCTTGCACGGCGATGTATGTGAACACTGCACACAGGCAGTCTTCCCACCACGCCAAGTCTGCCCACATTGTTATCAGCCAATGCATGGGGTGCGCATGGAACTTGTGGCTGCGTCGGCCTTCAGCTTCGGCTCGCTCGTGGGCGCAGCGCCTGCGATGCCGCCGGCAATGGCTGGGGACGACTGATGGCTGGACACCTGGGCAGCAACCGCCCCGGTAGCGTTGCCTCGCCTCTGAGCGGGAGAGGTGAGATTTTTAGTTTCACCACAATGTATAATGTGCCGCAAGGCTACGAAGATCAGAAACCGTACACGGTGGCCCTAGTCAAACTTGACGAAGGTCCCATGGTGACTGCCCAGTTGACCGACATCGACGCGGGCGACGTCCAGATCGGCATGCGCGTGGAGATGGTGACACGCAAATTGCGCGAGGAGGGCGACGAGGGGCAGATTATCTACGGCTACAAATTCCGACCCCTTCTACTGGCCGGCGCCATCAGTTGAATGGCGGGTGAGCCGACAGCGACGCCCTGAGCTGCACTATCCTAATCATAGCTCACGCAAAGTGCCCGAACCATCTGGTGAACCAGCCCCATGCGCCAGGCCGGTAGTGGTCGGTCAACGGCACGTTGCTGCCCATGACGCGGCGGGCTATGTTTTCGTAGGCGCGTCGCGCCTGGATGCGCGGGTCAAAGGCGGCGGGTGTCCCGCGATCGGTCGAGAGGAGCAGCCGTTCGTCCTCGGGCACGACGCCCATGAGATCGATAGCCAGGATGTCGAGGATATCGTCGATACCGCGCATATCGCCCCTGTTGACCAGGCGTTGGTTGTAGCGGTTGATGACAAGCCCTGGTTGGTGGTTGCAATCTCGTTCCAACAGGTAGATGACTTTATCGGCGTCGCGCAGGGCGCTGACGTCGGATGTCGTTACGATGAGGACGCGGTCGGCCGGCGCAATTGCGGTGGAGAAACCGTGCTCGATGCCGGCTGGCGAGTCGATCAGCACATAGTCTGCGATGGTGACCAGTTGTCTGCAGATGGCGCACATCTGGTCGACGCTGATGTCGGTCTTGTCCCGTGTCTGCGCGGCAGGTAACAAGTAGAGAAAGTCGGCGCGCGGGTCGCGAACCAGGGCTTGCTGCAGTGTGCAGCGCCCTTCGGCCACGTCGATCGAGTCATAGTGAATCCGGTTCTCCAATCCCATCACCAGATCGAGGTTGCGCAGTCCAATGTCGGCATCGATTGCGACGACACGCTGGCCAAGCTGTGTCAGGGCTGCGCAGAGGTTTGCTGTTGTGGTCGTTTTGCCGACCCCTCCCTTGCCGGAGGTTACCGTGATGACAGTGCCGGCCATGAGGCGTTATCCAGTGCTCCTGCGCAAGGACACCAGCCCACCCGGGCGTGCGGCATCCCATTCTTCTAGTACGATGGATTCAGCGACGATCCGGGCGATCTCAGGCCGTTTATGCGGCGAGCGGCGCCAGAAGAAGCGTGCAGGCTGGCTCGGCTTGAGGTCCGGCGCAATGGTCGTAACATCGGCAATGCGCAGCTGAGTCGGCTCCAGGTCCAGGGCTGCGACGATGGCGCGCTTGTCACCGCCGGCGCCGGCCTGCACCCGACCGCGCAGCCGTCCCCACACGAGGATGTCCCCCTGGCTGATGACCTCAGCGCCGGGGTTGATGTCCCCGATGACCAGGATGTTTTCCTGGCGCCACAGCCGATGGCCTGAACGCAGGTAGCCGCGGTAGACGAAGTAACTTGCTGCATCGCTGTTGGTTTCGGCGGGTGTTGCGGCAGCCATGGGCGTGCCTGCTACGGACTCCAGGGTTGCGGCGAGTCCCAAAGCCAGCGCGGCCTGGAAGGTGTGTTCGGCGCTGGTTCGCACGATGGCCAGTGTCATTTCGTGGCTTGCCAGCACGGCAGCCAGTTGATGCAGCTCGGTTTCGGTGACGGGCCGTGGTCCGGTGTCCAGGGCGACACGGCCGTGACGGAAGAACCGATCGGCGGCCTGCAGTCGTTCTGCCAACACCGCCAAAATTTCGTTCCAGTTTCCCTTGCCGATCTCAACGGCAATGCCCTCGCTGCGCCCTTTGATGTTGAGCAGCGGGCTGGTCGCAGCCTGGGCGCCATCGAACGACGGCACTGTTGGATGCGGCGGGGGCCGAATGGGATCTGGCGTGTCCGTGGCGTTCTCCTGCAGCACGGAGGGGGGTGGCGCTGAGGGCTTGGTCAGGAGTGGAGGCTCTGCGCGGGGCGACGGGGCCGGCTCCGGCGGAGGAAGTGTTTCTGCAGGCAGGGCTGGCTGTCCGTTCGTCACGGATGGAGACGGAGAGGCTGGCAGCGCGGTGCGCTGTCCCGCCCTGAAGGGTTCGCCTGGAAGGGGCGACGCTGTGGCCTTTGCCTGTTGGGGTAGGGCAGGCTGCAGCCCAGACGGCTGCGGGACGGAGGGGCGGACGATGCCAGGCACGCCGCCGACGGTCACGTCGTCGAGCAGGTCGGCGATACGACCATAGGTAGCGCTCCTACCATTGATCGGTCCAGACTTGGCAGCCTCATCGACTCTGGTTGATTCACTCATTGTGCTTTCCTCATCGCTGCTGTGCCGTCTGTTCCTGCTGCGGGCGAGGTGCAATTTCGGTGAAATACGCCTGCAGAATCTTCTGCGTCACCGGCACAGCTGCCGCCGATCCTTCACCACCATCGTAGATGAAGGTCACGATCGCAATTTCCGGATTTTCATACGGTCCGTACGCTGTGAACCAGGCATGGGTCGGCAGGTAGTCTTTGTCGTCGCGCCGACAATCTTGCTTTTCAGGGATATACTCGCAGAACTCAGCTGTGCCTGTCTTCCCGGCAATCTCGACACCCGGCACACGCGCCCCCTGACCCGTCCCGTAATCGGCGTTGACTACATCCCACATACCCTGCTGCACGACTGCCAACTCCTCGGCATCGATCGGCAATTTGCGCCGGAACACGGGGGCGAAATCCCGCTGAACGCCGCCGTTGGCATCGGTCATGTGATGGACGACGCGTGGCTCGTAAATGGTGCCGCCATTAGCGACGACCATGGTCTCTACCAGCACCTGCATCGGGGTCGACAACAAGTAACCCTGACCAATGGACATGTTGTAGCTGTCGCCTGTCGTCCACGGTTCGGCAAAGAGTTGGCGCTTCCATTGGTCTGTCGGCACCAGAGATGTCACTTCGCCGGGCAGATCGACACCAGTCGTCTCACCAAAGCCGAAGAGTTCCGTCCACTTACTCAGCAACCGTTGACCCAGCCCGCGGAATTCGTCCAGATAGCCGCCACCCAGGTAGTAGAAGTAGATGTCGTTAGAGAGCGCCAGTGCGCTTTCGATGTCTATACGGCCATGGACAACATTGTTTTTATGATTCCAACTCACAAACTTCTGTGCCTGCGACGGGTCATTGGGGAAATAGCGGTTGGGCAGGAAGATCGGCCCGGCGTCGACAACGATGGTCTCTGGCGTGATGACATCTTCGGCCAGACCGGCTGCCGCCGTCACCATTTTGAAGGTCGAGCCGGGTGGATAAAGGCCGCCGATGGCATAATTAATGAGGGGACGGCGTTTGTCCTGCTCCAGCCTCAAGTAATCTTCATCGATTCGTTCGGCAAAGATATTATTGTCGTAAGACGGCAGGCTGACCATGCCGAGCACAGCGCCGTTTTGTGGATTGAGCGCAACGGTCACGCCCCAGGGCGCATCCAACTCATCCATTTTCTCCTGCAGTGCATCGTACATCACGCGTTGTAGACGCAGATCAATATTCAGATGGAGGTTGAGCCCCGGCACTGGCTCCAAGACATCACCGACGGTACGTACATCGACGCCGACGATGTCGCGCTCGGAATAGCGCACACCAGGATCGCCGCGCAGTTCGTCCTGATATGAAAATTCAAGGCCATTCAACCCCACCTTTTCATTGGGGTTGTTATAGCCTGTCTGTGCGTACTCCTGTGCGGCAAGAGCCGGGATAGGTCCCATGAAACCAAGCACGTGGCTGAGCAGGTCGCCGTAGATGTACTCACGGATCGGCACCTGGTTCACACGCACGGATGCGATACGAAAGCTGTCTTCTGAAATTTCAAAAGCGCGAATGCGGTCGATACCATCCAGGATTGCCACCGGGTCAGACGCGCTGCCTTGGCTCTGGATTGCCACGGTGCGCTGCACGAGCGCCACAAGCCCCGCCAGCGGCAATGGCTGGTCGATATCGGGGAAGAAGACCTTGCGCGGTTCGACCATGGTCAGGCGGCCATCCTCGGTCACCGGCGTCACGAAGGCCGGATCATCGAGAA
>CAIRNL010000040.1 GCA_903879975.1 uncultured Chloroflexota bacterium
CACACCGCCCAGGAAGCCGAGTACCCCAACGCGCCCGGCCAACATGAAGCCGGCTGCGACGCCGGCTGCGACTAACCCGATACTTTTGACCAGCATCATGGTCAGCCACAACTGTGCCGAATCGCTCAGTTGCCCGTTGACGATCGCTGCGCTCCGGTCGCCCGCTTCGCTGCGCTTGCGCATCTCGCTGCGGCTGACCGCCGACAATCCAATCTCTGCGGCCGCCGCCAGACCGATCAAGAGCACAGCGGCGGCCAGAGTTAACCAGGCAGGTACATCCGATCCCACAACTTTCTCCTGCAGGAATTCACCCTTCGTTGGCCGACGTGCCAGGCTTGACGCGCGCCGGCACGCCGTAGGCCGTCTCCCCGTCGTTGACATCGCGTGTCACCACGGCACCGGCGCCCGTGCGCGCCCCCGTACCCACGGTGACGGGCGCCACGAGCATCGTATCGCTGCCGATGAAGGCGTTCTTGCCGATGACGGTTTTCGCTTTTTGCACACCATCGTAGTTGCAGGTAATCGTCCCTGCCCCGATGTTGACGTTGTCCCCAATGTCGGCATTCCCGATGTAGCTGAAATGGCCCATCTTGGTACCCGGTCCCAGATAGCTATCCTTGACCTCGCCGAAGTTCCCCATGTGTACGCCTTCACCCAGATGTGCACCCTTGCGCAGATGGCCAAAGGGTCCAATCTCGGCACCGCAGTCCATACGAGCGCTCTCCAGTACGGAGTAGCTCACCCAACAGCCGTCGGCAATCGCGGTGTCCACAATCTGACTGTTCGGTCCGATTTGGCAGTTGGCGCCAATGACAGTATGGCCTTGCAGCAAGCAGCCGGGCAGAACGGTCGTATCCGGACCGATCTGGACGGTGTCGTCGATGTAGGTCGTTGCCGGGTCGACGATGGTGACGCCGGCGAGCATGTGCCGCTCAAGAATGCGCCGGCGCAGCACAGCCGCAGCTTCGGCCAACTGCACACGCGTGTTGACACCGTCGACTTCCTCGATCGGGGCCTGCACAGTGACAACTGTACGCCCTTCGGCCACAGCCAGCGCCACCAGGTCGGTGAGATAGTACTCACCCGAAGCGCTCGGCACAATCTTGGGCAGGCTGGCGCGCAACCAGCTTGCGTCAAAGCAGTAGACGCCGGGGTTGAGTTCGCGAATGAGCCGCTGTTCCGGCGTACAGTCTACGTCTTCAACGATCGCCTGGATGCGGCCATCGGGGGCGCGCACGATCCGGCCAAAGCCCTGCGGGTTGTCGCGCACGACCGTCAGCATGGCGAAGGCGAGCGCAGGATCGCTGCGATGCCGGACAAAGAGATCGAGCAACTGAGCGAGCGTCTCCGAACGCAAGGCCGGCATATCGCCGTAGCTGACCAGCACAGCATCAACCCCGCCATCCAAGCGGGCGGCCGCCTGCATGACGGCATGGCCGGTGCCGAGTTGCTGTGCCTGTTCGACATAGTCGGCGAGATCGCCCAGCACCGCCTGCACCTGCGCCTTGCCGTGCCCCACCACGACAACGGGCCGGCCGGCTATCAGCGGCGCCACAGCCCGCACACACCACTCGATCATGGGGCGCCCGATCAGGGGATGGAGCACCTTGGGCAACTCTGATTTCATTCGTTTGCCGTAGCCGGCAGCGAGCAAGAGAGCAATCGTGTTCATGAAAGTCAAATCACTGCAAAAGGGTGGATCGAAAATGCCCTGGCCGGCCGCGAGCGTGGCCGGCCAGGAGATACAGAAAGCCGCTCGACGGCTGCACCTCGTTCAAAAACGAGCACGGCGCTTGCGCGCGACAAAACAACATTATCGGAATACGGGTGTTTTGCTGAAACGACAGAGGGTTATGCGGAGGGTCTTCGTCCATGATTCGGAAAGAACGCAGTACAGGCCATTACTCACGATCTGATTGTATCATGGCAACAGCCGGCGACACAATGGAGGCGGCAGAGTTTTTCATCAATTCAGGCTACATTCTTTTCGCAACGGCATCCTGAGGGGGCAGAAAGCGTTGGCGCTCTCTGCCCCCTCGGCACTACCCAGTGAAAAGCAGCAGACCAAGCATGGGGGATCGCCCCGTTGTCCGCTGGATCAGCGGGCGCCGCACGCCTGCAAGCACGCCTGCATGTGCCCGCGCGATTCGGCGGCGACGACGCAGCACTGCTCGACGCTGTATTCCTTGGCACCGATGATCTCCAGGTCGAGCGGGCCCGTGTAGCCATTTTCGTGCAGAACACGGATGTAGCCGACCAGATCGATGTCGCCGCGACCATTGGCCTGGTACTCCGGCTTGCCTGGCCCTTGCTGGCGTCCCTTGCAGTCGCGAATATGCACGTGCTTGACACGGCTGATCACCGCAGCGATCGCCTCCACCGGATCCTCGCCGGCACGGTAAATGTGTGACGGATCCATGTCCACACCAAAGGCCGGCGCGGTGATGGCTTCCATCATGCGCAGCGTCGTCGGCGTATTGTAAACAGCCTGCCCCACATGCGCCTTGACACACAGCGTGACGCCGTAGCGTTCTGCCATGTCGGCCAGCGCGCCCAGTTCATCGATCGCCTGGGCGAGGCTCTCCTCGTCATCGGATTTGCCGCCAGGTCCGCAGTTGATGATCGGCACGCCAAGCTCAGCTGCAGCTTGCATCGCCTGCGTCATCTTTGTCATATCACGCGCCGGCTGCTCCAAGGCAAGCAGAGCCAGGCCATAGGTCGCCGACAACTGCTTGATCTCCGGCACCAGTTCGCGCCAACGCGCCAACACCAGATGCTCACTCATACCGTCAATGGCAGAAAGCTCAATGCCATCATAGCCGGCCATGGCCAGATAGCGAAAGGCGCTCTCTAGAGGATAGCCGCCAAAGAGAACCGAATTTGCCCCAACTTTCACTGTTCCTCTCCTTCGTGTCGATGCCGGATAGAACCAAAGATGAACCACAGAGCCACGAAGTTCTCCCAAAGGCACAAAGAGGGCAAGAACCCATTTCTTTGTATCCCTCGATGTCTCGGAGACTTCTTGATAGCCCTTGTTATCTACTTCACATAGACAACGGTTTCGCTTTCCAACGACTCGATGGCTGCGGCCAGCACTTTCTGTGCAGCGAGGCCGTCGGCGCCAGAGCCATCGATTTCCGCTGGGCTTGCGCCTTCCACCAGCTGCTCCAAGAAGCGGTGCTGGCGATTGAGGAAGGTCTCCTCAAAATCGCGCATGCCCCCAAAGACCGGATTGGAATAAACGCGCTTCTCCAAATCGCCGGCCGGGTAGAGCGTGACCTCACGATACATATCCTCGATGACAAAGCGCCCTTTGGTGCCAGCCACCTCGCAGCGTTCCATGGGGTGGCCGCGCTCAATGTCGTAGCTGCCGGTGAGCGTGCCTACGACACCATTCTTAAAACGCATGTTGAAAGTCGCCGTCGACCAGATCTTGCGGCCGGGCGCTTTCGTAGCGAAGCACTGCACCGCTTCGACGTCGCCACAGAAGTGGCGCATGATGTCGACCGTATGCGGATGGAGCGCTTTGATCTGGAAGTAGGGCGAGCTTTCACGCGGGTTCATGATCCACATGCTCATATTCATGAAAAGCAGGTGGCCGAGCCGCCCTTCGTTCTGCCAGTATTTGGCAAGACGCGCTGCAGGTGTGAAGCGATGGTTGAGGTTGATGCCGTAGCAAACATCCTTTTCTTTCGCCTTCGCTACCATCTCCTCCGCCTGGTCGATGCGATTGGAGATGGGCTTCTCACCGAGTACGTGACAGCCGGCCTCGAAGGCCTGCATGGTGGGCAAGTAGTGGTCGCTCCCATACTCCTCACCGCCGGTCGCCACAATACACATGTCTGGCGCCAATGCACGCAGCATCTCCTCGACATCGTAAAACGCCGCCGCGCCAAATTTTGCCGAGGCAGCATCGGCACGCTCGCGGATGATGTCGCAGACGCCGACCAGTTCAGCCAACGAATCGGCTTTCAGCAGACCGGCGTGGCGGTTCCCGATCGGGCCGAGACCGATCACACATGCACGAATCATTTACCTTCCTCCCTATGCAAAGGGGCGAGGGGCGGGTTGCGTGGGACAACGCACCGGCTGCCACCCGGATATCACTGCTTTCTCTGACTTTTCCAGAAAACCGTCTGGTAGCCATCAGATTTTGGCGCCGGCAAGCAACTGGCGGCGCGTCCATTCGTTGAGCAGCGGGTCGTGTGTCTGCGCCATCCATGCCATCAGATCGCCGCGCAGTCTGCCCAATATCTCCGCACACGTTCGATCGGCGGCAAGGTTATGCAGTTCGCCCGCATCGTCCGTCAGGCAGTAAAGCTCGTCCTCAGCGGTTGCATTCCAGATATACTTCCACTTGCGCGTGCGAACCATGCGCTGGCTATACGCGCCAAATTGCGCACCGTGGTAGCTGCCAAACACCTGCGTGCGCGGTGCAGGAGCACCGTTCGCCAACGACACCAAGTTAAAACCCTGAAACGTTGGTGGCACGTCCACACCAGCCGCAACACAAAAAGTCGTGGCCAGGTCCAATGCGGCAGTCGCAAACGCATCCTCCACATGCCCTACCGGCAGCCGGCCCGGCCAACGCAGGAGCAGCGGGACACGCATCACGTCATCATACATGACATAGTGCTTGTCAAGCATACCATGCGCGCCGCACAGGTCACCGTGATCGCTGGTGTAGACAACGAGTGTCTCCTCTGTCAGCCCCAGTTCATCCAGCGCCGCCAGGATCCGTCCGACCTGGGAGTCGATGAGCGAGACCACACCAAGATAGCGCGCCACGACCGGCGCCCAGTGCGACCACTCCCAACCGTCCAGTCCCCACGAGTACAGTTGCTGGCGCTGGATGATTGGTTTGCCGAGCAGCGCGTCGGGAAAGCTTGGCCAGGGCCGCACATCGTCTGGCTTGACCAATGAGGCAAATGGCTCAGGTACGATCGAGGGCAGGTGCGGCTCCTCCGGATCCCAGCGGATGAAGAAGGGTTGCCTGCGGCCTGCGGCCTGCGCAAGCAGGCGGATCACGTGATCGGCGCCCCACGCCGGCGCGCTCTGTGACGCCGTGATCCCGTCGTCGACCTCGCCAAACCAGGTGTTCGTGCGTGGCGGCGGCGGCAAGCCCTGCCCGCTGCGCCACGCACGGTAGGCAGAAGCCGGCACATACACATCGAATCCCAGCGCAGCGGGCGTTGCGTCGAGACCGATTCCCCACTTGCCGACATGACCGAGCCAGTAGCCAGCCTGCTTGAGCATCCGGCTGAGGGTGGGCAACTCACCGTGCGCAGGGCGGTAGCCTTCGACGCCATCGTTGACGAGGCAGCCATGCTGCGTGGCATAGCAGCCAGTCATGAGCGACGTCCGGGCCGGCATACAGACGGCAATTGGGCAGAAGGCGTGGGTGAAATTCACGCCTTCTGCCGCCAGGCGGTCCAGATGAGGTGTGTGCGCCACAGGGTACCCGTTGACGCCCACACAGTCGAAGCGATGCTGATCAACGTGGATCAGCAGAATATTTGCTGGCCGCAACCAGGTCACTCCGCGGTCGGATAGACCTTCGGGAAGTACTTACCCTGCATCAGTTCGCCGTCGCTGACCTCCACAAACTGTTTCATGACGTGATTGCCGCTGGCAACGTAGCGGGTATCGCCGGTCATGTAGTGCAAGGCGACTGCGCGCCGCGGCCGGCCGCTCGTGTTGGCATGGCTGCCGTGCCAGGTGAGGGCGTGGTGGTAATGTACCTCGCCCTTCTTGACCGGGCAGCGAATGACCTTGATCTCGTGGCCGTCAAATTCGGAGGGCATGTCTTCGTACTTCTTGATCGTGTGCAGGAAATCAATATTATTGCCCCACAGGTGCGAGCCGGGAACCATGCTCATGCAGCCATTGCCCTCGTCGGCGTCGTCGAGCGCCACCCAACCGGTCACTTCGGTCATAGGGGCAATAATAGGCCAGTAAGGCGCGTCCTGGTGCCACATATTGACGCCGCCGATTTGCGCCGGCTTGTACTGGATCTGGTCATGCCAGATGCGCAGTTCGCTAGCGCCCGTGAGCTGTGCCAGCCCCTCGGTGATCTGGGGATGGCTGATCAGCTCATGAAAAGGCGGGCTGGACAGCCAGATATCGACGATCTGCCAGACGGGCGACGACTCGTCCCTGGACAGGTTACGCACCATGACCGGCTGGAGAATGTCGGCGCGCTCGCGTTCGTCGATCGTGCGCATGATTTCGCTGCGCAACACCTCTACCTCTTCGTCGCTCAGTACCTTGCCGCCGTTAACGTAACCGTTGGCATTGAAAAAGTCGATCTGTTCCTGGGTCAGCATTGGGTCTCTCCTCTAAATCTATTAAACAACTACAATCTACGAAAAAGACTTCAGACTGTGGGTGAGGCTATTGGCCGGGAGTTCACCCGCGTTCCTGCGCTATCTTCGTCGTTCGACGCCTCAAATTTTATTAGCGCGAGCGCGACTGCAAACGCGCCGCCTGCGCTGGGTCACCGATGTGCAGTGTGTCATATGCCTGCTGCGAGCTGGTGAAATAGTCGATACCCTGAGTGCCGTGCCAGCCCGGCTGGCTGTAGATAGGATTGGGCAGCCCGGTCTCTCTCTCGCGCCGGGCGATCCAGGCATGCATGCGCCGGGTCAGTTCTTCCACAATTTCCGGATGAGATTCGGCCAGGTTGATCGACTCATCTGGGTCCTCGAAAAGGTTATAGAGTTCGACAGGCGGCTTGGCGTGAAAATCCGGCTCCAGCGCCACGATCAGCTTCCAATTGGGCGTGCGCCAGCCATGTTTGCGCATCCACGTGCACTCGGTGATGTAGAACTCGCTCTCGTGCGAGGCTACCGCCCCGCGCGCCATGGGCATGAGCGATCGGCCGTCGAAGGCCAGGTCAGGGCGTGCGATGCCAGCCAGGTCGAGCAGTGTAGGCACCAGGTCCTTGTGCTGGTTATAGCCCTTGACCCGCGCGCCGGCCGGCGCCTTGCCAGGATAGCGGACGATCAGCGGGACGATCAGTGTCGGCTCATACAGGCCATGGTGGTCGAAGTAACAGTCGTGATCGTAGAGCGTTTCACCGTGGTCGCCGTTGATGACGACGATGGTCTCCTCGGCCAGGCCGCGCGCCTCCAGTGCCGTGAAGATGCTCTGAATCGCAGCGTCCATGTAGGCGACGGCGCCGTCGTACTGGGCGATGATGTACTCCTTATCGGTCACCCCTGGCGGCATCCAGCTGGCAAAGAAATCGCGGAAGGGTTTGAAAGCCATGACCGGCTCCATGGACTTGTTGCGCTTGTCGAACTCGTTGCCGTGGTAGAAGATACGCTCGAAGGGTGCCGGCGGCAGATAGGGCGAGTGCGGGTCCATATGGCGCAGGAAAAGAAAGAAGGGATCTCGTTTGCGTGCCAGGCGGTCCAACTCGGGGATGGCCACATCGTTCAGATTCTGGGCCTTGGGACTGCGTCCCTCGTTCCAGCTTCCCCAGCCTGGGAACTCGATATACTTATCAAAACCGCGCGAACTGGGGTTGCCGCCAAAGCCCACGCAGGTGGTGTCGTACCCCTCCTCACGCAAAATTTCGGCCAGCGTCTTCACCTCTGGGCGCAGCGGCCCTTTGTGGCGCAACGCGACGACCTGCGTCGTGAAGACATCCTGGCCGGTGAGCATGGACGCGTAGGCGCTGGTCGTCGGGATATAGGCGCTGAAGGTCTGCTCGAAGAGGGTACTTTCCTGTGCAAAGCGGTCGATATGCGGTGTCGTCAGGCGGCGATACCCGTAACAGCTCATGTGATCGCGGCGCAGCGAATCGATCCCAAAGAGAACAACATTGGGTTTGCGGGTACGGCGTGCGGGCATAAAATGTTCCTCCCAGAAAGTTAGCTTCCAGATTGAGTAGAGATAGGGCGCGGATTCGGCCGACTCTCGCCGATCGAATCGGTGGACATCCGTGAAATCCACCTCATGTGCGCTCTATTCCTGGTATTGCATATCCAAACTCGCGCATGCCTTCTTCTAGAAAGTCAAAGTAGCTGGGTCCCTCGGTGCGGTCATAGCGTCCTATCGGCTCGCGACGCACGATAATGCGGCCCAGTGGGAAACCCAGATAGGCCTCCAGACGCGCCAGCGTTGTTTCCTGTTGGTTGACGAAGTCTTCGAAGCGCACGACGATCCAGTTGGCCGGCTTGGGCGTCGCCGCCACAATCTCGTGCTGGTAGTGCCAGGAGACGGCACGGCGCATGCGCCAGATGAGTTCTTCACGTTGCTCGGGTGTGCTGACGGCCTCCAACAGCACCGGATAGCGCTCGGCCAGCAGTTGCTCGGCATCGGGATGCGGTACACCAAAGTCGCCCAGATCGTCGGTCAGGTGCCGCGCCAAAATGTTGTCGCGCGGGTTCCGCACCCAATGAATATATTTGATCTCCGGGAACATGCGCACGATCCACGGGAAGACGAGCGTGGTCTCTGGGATCTTCCAGCCCTTGTGCTCGTCCTTTGCAGCAAGCACTTTTTTCAGATACTCATGGATCAACTCTGTGAACTCTTCGGGGATGGGCGCCGTGTGCAACGCACTGAAATCCCAGTTCAATCCACCGCGCCAGGTGACGAAGTGCGCCAGCACACGACAAGCATCGTACATCGTCTGCGGCGGCAACAGATCGCCCGAACGGTTCAGCGGCTCGCCCATGAAGACATTGCTGGCGACCAGCGTATGTGACATTGCGCGCGTGCCGCCATGCCCGCGCCCGATCACTGTGATCATCGACATCGACAACTACCTCAGTAGAGTATGGTCAACGATAGAGCGCCGATGACACAGCTCGAGCGGAGCCGTGCGGAGCCCATCCGCAGAGATCTGCCTCCACCGCATCATCTGCGTTTCCTCCCCCTACGCCTTATGGCTCCAGCGGGAAATGGACACGACGGCCTGCGCGCGCCGACTGATACGCGCCGAGCACCATTTCGACAGAAACACGGCCATCCGCCGCCGTGGTGGGCGGCGCCAGGTCATGTTTGATGCAGTCAACAAAGGCACATGGCACAGCGGCAATGCGCTCGGCATGGCTGGCCGGGATAGCAATGCCCAGATCCTGCCACTGTGTCTCGCCGCGGCGATACAGCTTGAGCGCAATCGGATGCGGGGGCAACGCGCCATTGGTCGACGGCACATCGTCATGGTTCTGGATGATCACGCCCTCGTCTCCGTAGACCTCCGTCGTATTTTCCCCGGCCAGGGTCACTGAGGAGTTGAGCAGCACGGCCATTGCCCCATTCGCATAACGGTAGATGGCCACACCGGTGTCGTCAGGGGCGACGTCCGTGATGGTGTTGTCGATCTCGGCCATCACCGACGTCGGGCGCCCCAGAATCCAGTGCAGAAAGTCGGTGGCATGGCTGGCGTCGTCCATGAACATGCCCATGTTCTTTGCGGGATCGAGGTGCCAGCGCGTCGGCCCATTGACAAAGCCCTCGTTGAAGAGCACCGGAATACAGTGGCGCCGCCGCACCAGGCTGATTCTGCCCACAGCACCGTCTTCGATCAGATCCTTGATCTTCTGGTTCGACGGGTCGTGGCGCATCTGGTAGGCCATCATGAACTTGACGCCAGCTGCCTCTACCGCAGCTGCCATACGATCACAGTCAGCCAGCGTCAGCGCCATGGGTTTTTGACAGAGGATGTGCTTGCCTGCAGCCGCCGCAGCCAGCACCATCTCGGCATGGCGGTTGGTCTCGCACGTGATGATCACCCCCTGCACCTCCGGATCACGGAGCAA
>CAIRNL010000041.1 GCA_903879975.1 uncultured Chloroflexota bacterium
AGCGTTGTCTCTGCACGCGCCTCGGCATGCGCCAGCATGTAGACACTGCAATTCTCGGTGCCGTCAGGGTTCAGCACGATGACTTCGAGATTGGGCTTTTCCTCATCCTGCGTGGCAGTAACCCAAATCCGGGCCCAAATACGCTTCAGATCGGGATATGGGTAAAGGACGCACCGTTCGATCTTCGGCGTCTCATTCCCCTGAAAAAGTGAAATTTCCATGAGCTTCAGCCATTCTTTTTTGGATCGCACACGGGAAGGCGTGGGAGTCGAACCCACCGCAGCCGACTCTGCGCCGCCTGCCGCCGATTTTGAAGACCGGGGCGCCCACCGGGACACATCCCTCCCCACCAACATTGTACCGGTGCATCAGGTCTGTACCAAACTGCAGCCGTGCTTGCCCACTGCATTGGTCTGGGTTTGCACGTTCTCTGCCAATCGCCTACAATCCCCTGCATGCTTTATCCCTCTGGATGGGGACCCGCCAGGCGAACTTTGGTATCGTCTGCCAACGACGGTGGCGCCTCGACATGCCGTTGCACCCGCGTTGCGGTTCAGCCAGCATTTGGAAAGGATTGTTCAATAGATGAAAGCCACAGCCTCTGTGCGTTTGCTGTACCCTGGCCTGCTTCTCACCCTGATCTTGCTGCTCGCTGCTTGCCAGCCGATTGCCTCCATGCCGGAAGCAGAGGACGCAGTGGCTACGCCGACGGCGCTGCCCGAGGAGACACCTGAACCCACACCAGAGCCAGCGGTGACGGCGACTGCAAACGGCGCCGTCAATGTCCCGATCTCTCTGGCAATTCCTGAACTTGGCCTGGAGATCCCCGTTGAGCCAATGGGCTGGGAGCCTACGACGCGAGATGGCCAGCGCACCACGCGCTGGGTTGTGCCGGACGACGCAGCCGGCTGGGCGCTCACAAGTGCTGGCGCTGGCGAAGCTGGCAACACAGTGATCGCCGGCCATCAGGCGCGCGGTGCTGCCCTCTTTGCCCCGATCTCGCTAGGCGAAGTTGCCGTTGACCAGACTGTCGAACTCACTGCCGAGAATGGGGACGTCTTTACCTACCGCATTGTCGAGGTTGCGGATCCGCTCCCGGTGATCGGCGCTACTGACGATGAAAATGCCCAATCCGCCGCATATATGGCCCCGACGAACAGCGGCCGGCTGACGCTGATTGCCGGCTGGCCAGCCGATACAACCACGCACCGCATCTTTGTCGTTGCTGACTTGGTTGGTGCTGCCGAGTAGCATTCACCTTGAGCACTTTGCCTGCCATGAGTTGGCGTCCCGCAGCTGCTGACCAGTTGTTCTGCTCCGTCGTTGTGCCGGTGTATAACGGCGCAGCCGTGATTGAGCGCTGTTTGGATGCCCTCGCCTGCCAGAGCGTGCCCAGCCAGCACTACGAGATTATTGTCGTCGATGACGGTTCACAGGATGATACGCCGACCGTGGTGGCGGCATGGGCCGAGCGGCACTCTGCCGCCCAGCTGCGCCTGTTGCGTCAGCCCAATGCTGGCCCAGCATCTGCACGCAATCACGGCGCCAGAGAGGCGCACTCGCCACTTGTTCTGTTCACAGACAGTGACTGCGCTCCATCGCCTACGTGGGTCGAGGCGATGGCAGCACCCTTTGTCGACGCAAGCGTGGTGGGCGCTAAAGGCACATACGTCACTGAACAGCGCGGTCTGATCCCGCGCTTCGTGCAGGCAGAATACGAAGATCGCTATGACCGCATGCGCGGCCAGTCCCAGATCGACTTTATCGACACCTATTCGGCTGCCTACCGTCGGGATGTCTTCCTTGAAAATGCTGGTTTCGACCCGATTTTCACGACGGCAAGCGTGGAGGATCAGGAGTTCAGTTTTCGTTTGGCCCAGAAGGGCTACCGTCTTGTCTTTGCGCCAGACGCAAGGGTCTCTCACCTGCACGACAGCGACCTGAATGAGTATTTCCGCCGGAAATATTATATTGGCTTCTGGAAAGCCCTGATGATTCGCTGGCACCCGGAGCGCATGGTGCAGGATAGCCATACGCCGCAGGTGCTTAAGGTGCAGATTGTCTTGCTGGCCGCGATGCTGGGGTTGGCGTCGACCGCCCTGCTGGGCGTCTTCTGGCCGCCGCTTTCCTGGCTGTGGCTCGGTGCGGGCATGAGCGCCCTCGTCTTTGCTGCAACGATGGCGCCCTTTGTGGCAAAGATGGCCCATCGTTCGATGGGCTTGGCGGTCATCGCTCCTTTGCTGCTGATGGTCCGTGCGTTGGCGCTGGGGAGCGGCTATTTTGTCGGCACTATCCATTTTGCCGGCACTGTGCCCGGCGCGCGTCAGCCAGTGATCCCTGGTTGGAAGCGCCTGATCAAACGTGGAGTCGATATCGCCGGCGCACTGTTGGGGCTGACAATCTCGATCCCGCTGGTTGCCGTCGCGGCTCTGGCGATCAAATTGGACTCGCCTGGCCCTGTCTTTTTCTGCCAGGTCCGTGTCGGTGAAAACGGACGTAAGTTTCGCATTGCCAAACTGCGCACTATGGTCGTTGATGCGGAGGCGCAACTGTCGGCGCTCGTCGACCTGGAAAGGCTGGCAGAACCTGCCTTCAAACTCCCGCAGGACCCGCGCATCACGCGCGTTGGGCGCATCCTGCGACGCACTTCGTTGGACGAGGCGCCGCAGTTTTACAACGTGCTGCGTGGCGAGATGAGCTTGGTGGGGCCGCGGCCAGAAGAGGAACGCATTGTGCAGTTGTACCAGGACCACCATCGCCGCCGCCTGGCGGTTAAACCTGGCTTGACAGGACCCATGCAGGTGAGTGGCCGTGGCGACCTTGGCTTTGGGGAACGTCTACAATTGGAGCTCGACTATATCGAGCATTATAGTCTGCGGCGTGATTTTTCGATTCTTGCGCGCACCCTGCCGGCGATTATCCACGGTAACGGTGCGCGCTAGAGAAAGGATGGAACGATGGAGTGGGGTAAAGTGATCCTGGGTAAAGTGTCGACCCGTCAATCGCTATGGCTGCTGGTGGTTACGGCGCCGTTGTTCTTCTGGCTGTTCACGTCCGGCACTGCGGGTGCAGCAGATGCGCTGCACGGCAAAATACAGTACCTCCCGCCTGCTCAGACGATCCCTGACCCGACGCCGGAACCCACATTTGCACCGCAGCCCACGCCGCGTCCAGACCGGGATGACGACGACGATCAAGCGCAGCCGACGCCGACATCGGCGCAACAGCCGCCTGCACCGGCGCAACAGCCGCCTGCACCGTCAGCCTCGGCAGCCCAGGGACAGTTGACCGCCACTGTGGCAGTCCCCATCTTGAACGTGCGCGGAGGCCCTGGCACCAACTTTCCCGTGATTGGCCGCGTTGCTGCAGATGCAGTGGTGACTATTCTGGGCCGCAACGCAGCCGGCACCTGGCTCAATGTTTGCTGCCTGCCAAACTCCACGACAACTGGCTGGATCAGCGCCCAGTTCGTCACGCCGAACGGTGTGGCAGGGCAGGCTGCCCTCTCCCCTGTGCTTGATACTACCTCACCGAGCGTTACGACAACGGTGACATCCCCGCCGCTCCCAGCCGAATCCGGCGTCCGCACAGGTGTGGTGTCTGCCGTGGCGCTCAATATGCGCGCCGCACCAGCCACCACTGCTGCCATTCTTGGCAAGGTGCGCAGCGGGAATGTCGTTACGGTGCTGGCACGCAACGATGCAGGTACCTGGTGGCTGATCTGCTGCGTGCCGAATGGTGAGGGAAATGCCTGGGTGTCAGCCGAATTTGTGACCCCGAACTTCGTCGATGCTGCGAACCTGCCGATCTCCACCGATCGCACTGCACCAGTTGTGTCGGCCGCTGCACCGATTGCTGCTGCATCTGGCCTGACGCCGACGCAGGTACCCCTGGAAGAGGCTACGTTGCAGGTTGCCGTCCAACAAGACCGCCCAGCGGCGCGCCAGGGCGAGCAAATCGTGCTCGCTTTTACCGTGACCAACACGGGCACAGCGCAGGCGAACAGGGTCGAACTCAGTTTTGAATTGCCCGCCGGCTTGTCGTTTGTCAGCGCATCGGCGAATGACGGCAATGTGTTTCAAGAAGACGCTAGCAGTGGCGCCGTGATTGCCCTCGTGACCTGGGCAAATGTGCCCGCCGGCGCAAGCGTAGACGCCGAGGTAACGGCTTTGATCGCTGAAGACATCGCCGATGGCACTGTCATCGACGGTGCAGCCGCAGCCGTTGCAGAGAATGCCGAACTTGCTGCAGCGCCGGTGAGTGTCGGGCTGCCCCCCCTCCTGCCACCTGACTTCCAGTGATCTTGCCGGATAGGCCTGGCCGGGGCGCAGACGAACGCTGCACCCCGGCCAGTTGGTTGTCTGTCCTCTGCCATGAACACGATTCTGCCTGAACCGATTGCTGTTCGCCGCTCGATCCGGCTCGCGGCCGTTAGCGCCGCTCTTGCTGCCTTCGCTTTCTATGCGGCAAGCCTGGCGCCAGGCTTGACATGGGCGCACCAGGGTGCTGATGGCGGTGAGCTGTTGGCTGCTGCCGTCACGAATGGGGTGCCGCACCCGCCCGGCTATCCCCTCTATATCATGCTTCTGCAAGTCTGGCTGAGCATGACAGGGAGTGTTGCCCCCGGCAGCGACTTAGCTTTACGCGCCAACTGGTTGAGCGCATTGTGTGGTGCAGGCAGTGTCGCGGTGACGGTATTGGTGGCCGGCCATCTGCTGCGGCGGGAACCGTGGGCATGGGGGTGGGCTCTGCTGGCAGGCATCGCCTGGGCCACGGCGCCGCTGCTGTGGAGTCAGGCGATCATTACGGAGGTGTATAGCCTGCACGCGCTGCTGGTTGCGTTGTTGGCATGGGCAGTGCTGGTCAAGCCGCGACAGGTATGGATTGTTGCTGTGCCGGTCGCCCTGGGCATAGCCCATCATCTCACTATCGTGCTGCTGTTGCCGGCAGCGTTCTACGCCTTGGCGGTGGCACGTACCGGAGTGCGACGGTGGCTGCAGCCAGTGCCCGCGTTGGGATTGGGCGTGCTGCTGGGCGCCTTGCTATACATCCGGATTCCCCTGGTGGCCGCAGCAGGCCCGCCACCCGTCAATTGGGGATATCCTGACAACGTTGCAGGTTTCTGGTGGCTCGTCAGCGGTGCGGCGTATCGTGGCTACCTGCTGTCCGGTTCATTGGGAGCTGCGCTAGGACGTGTCGCAGCCTGGGCATACACCGTGACGAATCAGTTTACAGCGCTAGGGCTTGCGTTTGGTTTGGCCGGACTGGCTGTGTGGGACCGTGCTACCCCCTCCCTGCGCACTTTCAGTGTGATTTGGATTACGCCGGTCAGCATTTATGCCATCCTTTATTACACCCGCGACAGTGACATTTATCTGCTGCCTGTGGCGTGGATAGTGAGCGTCTGGATGGCAGTCGCTGTCGCCTCCATCGCAGGGTGGTTGCGACAGCAAACGGCTACGTTGCCGTTGGCTCCTCTAGCGGCAGCTATGATGGGCATCAGTTTGCTGTTCCTGGCTGTGCTACGCTGGCCAACTATTGCGTTGCGTGGCGACCACGACGCACGTCAGTATGTCGCTGCGTTGGAGAAGGTTCTCGAACCCGACACTATCCTGATCACGCTGGCGGATCAAGAGACCTTCGCAGTATGGTATGGTACCTGGGCCAGCGGTTCGTTGCGTGCAGCGGCTCCGGGGCTGATTCCGATTAACCAGTCGCTCTACCAATTTGACTGGTACCAGCGTTTACAGCATGATCTCTATCCCGATGTGCCTGCTATCGATCAATCGGCGCAAGCAGTGGTCGAAGCAAGCCTTGGCAGCAGGCCGATCTATTTTGCCGAAAAACCGGTGTGGCTAGACCCCGCTTCTCTGGAGCAAGTCGGGCCACTTTGGCGAGTGAAACCATAACTATGCTCGAACAGCACATTTCAGCGTCATCATCCTCAACGTCCTATCAGATGCACCGTATTCGGCGGCTGGCCCTGCCTGTGCTGCTTGGACTCCTCGTTGCTCTGATCTTCTTCAAGGGCATCTCCGTATCTCTGGCTGTCAATGATGCGTATCGTGCAGCCACGCAACTGCGTGCGATGCTTGCCGTGTCGCCGATCTTCAACAATATGCCTGCGATCCAGGAGACTGTCGGTGAGTTGGAAGCGGCCTACGACGGACTGGCCGACGAACTGCGGCCCCTACTGCCCGCAACAGCGCTCCTGCGCGCCGTGCCGGAATATGGCCCGTTGGCGGCAGCTTCGCCGACACTGCTGTCGGTCGGAGAACAGGGCATGTCCTTGCTGCACAAAGGGGTGGACCTGGTCGGGCCGGATATTGCCGCGGTACGGGTTGCTCAGCCCAGCGCTTCGATAGTAGATCTTTTACCCCAGGTTGCCGCCCGCGTCGGCCCAGAACTGCCCTCGCTGGCCCAGGATATTGCTACTTTGAGCGCAAGCCTGGCTGCCTTGGATTCAAGCGGGATGCCAGATCGCGCCACCCTCTTGTTGCAGGGCGCCTCAGGTGCTCTTGCCCTGGCAGAGGTCATCGCCCGCCTGGGGCCAGAGATGCCCACATTGCTTGGGATGGACGTTCCCAGACATTATCTGGTCCTTGTGCAGAACAACCACGAATTGCGTGCTACCGGGGGCTTCATTGCAGCCATCGGCAAGGTTACCTTGGATCAAGGGAAGCTTGTGGAACTTGAGTTTGTCGATAGCTATGATATCTATCGCAACGACGGGGTCTATCCGCCTGCTCCGGCGCCAATGCGCAAATACATGGACATCCAGCTGATGCTCATGCGCGACGCGAACTGGTCGCCCGATCTGCCGACTGCCGCCAAGGTGGCCCGCGCACTCTACAAGAGCGATACGGGTGTCCAGATCGATGGCGTCGTCACGGTTGACCTCAATGCTGTGAAGACGATTTTCGGCGCGCTGGGCGAAGTTCAGGTGCCCGGATTCGATGAGCCGCTGACCGGCGATAACATTGAGGCGCAGATCGTGCGCCTGTGGGAGCGGCCCGCTGAAGGCGATACCGCTGTGGGAGGCGCCACGCCTGAAGAACAAGCAATTTGGTGGGAGCAGCGCAAGGCCTTTATCCCGTTGCTGACACAGGCTGCCCTTGCCCACGTCCAGAACGGCGGTGCCAATTACCTGCAACTGGCCGATGCATTGCATACGGCGCTGACTGAGCGCTCGGTTCAAGCCTGGCTCGACTCCCCAGTTGCAGAGGAAGTGTTGCACTCAGCAGGATGGGATGGCGGTTTGCAGCCGGAAAAAGGCAGCGATTTCCTGGCAGTTGTCGATACCAATATGGGCTATAACAAGGCCGATGCCGCGATCGAACGAGCGTTGGATTACCGCGTGGCATGGCCAGACGCTCCAAGCGCGCCGGCACAAGCGACGCTTACCCTGACCTACACTCACCCCATCGATGCCGATGATCCTGGCTGCGACCTGACGCCGCGCTATGGCAATAGCTACACCGATCTGATCGCACGCTGCTACTTCAATTACATTCGAGTCTATGTGCCGCAGGGGAGCGAACTGATTGCGGCAACGGGTGTGACAACGGATAGTATCACGACGCAACGCGGCGAACGGGGTACGAGAATTTTTACTGGCTACTTTATCTTGCCGCCACGCAACACCAACGTGGTGACCTTCACCTATACGCTTCCATCTCAGCTGACGCCGGAGAACTATGCACTGGTCTTGCAGCGTCAGTCTGGTACGCGCCCTCTCCCAGTGACTATCGCGGTGGATGGCACGGTTGCAGAGACGACGCTCGGCACAGCAAAGCTGATCTGGCCGTTGCTAGATCCCCTCCCGCAATCAGCCGCGCCGTGAGCGTATGTGGCGAGGGTGGCCGGCAGGGTCTGGCCGCTTGGCCCCTAGCAGCAGATAATCAACTGATTCCGCTGGTTCCCATCACAAGAAAGACATCGCATCGCTCGGCAGCCTGCCTGGCTGCATCCAGGACACGTGCGGGTAGTACCTCCCCAAACCAGACCACGCTCGGCCGAATATAGCCGTTGCACGACTGACAATATTTCTCCCACCATGACTCTGGGCTGTCGTACAGAGTGCCTGTGTGGCGAAAACGTCGGGAAAGAAAAGCCGGAGATCAGAAGACCCCCGGCCCTGGAGAACGGATGCGGCGGTCTTAGCTGGCCAGTGACATTTCGCTCTTGGGGTCGAAGATGTGCGCATTGGCCATATTGACGGCCAACTGCACTTCGTCGCCCACCTGCGAGCGGACACGCGGGTCGACGCGCGCAATGAACTGCTTGTTGTCACGGGTCACGAGATACAGGAAGATCTCGTTGCCCATCATTTCAATGACATCGACCTTGGCCGGCATGTCGGCCTCCAGGATTCCCGGCGGTACGAACGGCTTGGCATGGATGTCTTCTGGACGGATGCCGAAGACAACCTGCTTGCCCTTGTGCTGGCGCCATTCGTCGGCCTTGGGCTGCGGTACTTCTAGACGGAAGCCGCTGGTGTTGATTTCGACTTTGCCGTCGCTCTCGACCAGTGTCGCATCAAAGAAGTTCATGCTCGGGCTGCCGATAAAGCCGGCAACGAACACGTTGTGCGGGTGATCGTAGAGTGCCTGTGGCGTGTCGATCTGCTGCAGGAGGCCATCTTTCATGACCGCAATGCGGGTCGCCATTGTCATGGCTTCGACCTGGTCGTGGGTCACATAAATGAAGGTTGTCGCCAGGCGCTGATGTAGCTTGGTCAGCTGTGCTCGGGTCTGGACACGCAGCTTGGCATCCAGGTTGGAGAGCGGCTCATCAAATAGGAAGACCGCCGGCTCGCGCACGATGGCGCGTCCCACAGCAACGCGCTGGCGCTGACCACCAGAAAGTTGCTTCGGCTTGCGGTCGAGCAGGTGGCCGATGTCGAGAATATCCGCTGCTTCCTTGACACGGCGATCAATTTCAGCCTTCGGCGTCTTGCGCAACTTCAGGCCAAATGCCATGTTGTCATAGACGCTCATGTGTGGATAGAGCGCATAGCTCTGGAATACCATCGCAATGTCTCGATCCTTGGGGGGAACATCATTCACGATCCGGTCACCGATCAGGATGTTGCCTTCACTGATCTCTTCGAGACCAGCCAGGCAACGCAAACTTGTCGTCTTGCCACAGCCTGACGGACCAACGAAGACAAGGAATTCCTTGTCTTCAATGTGGATGTTCAAATCGTTGACTGCCGTCACGTCGCCGTAGCGCTTGAAGACATGATCGTACGTTACACTCGCCATTATGAAATTTTCTCCTTGGTGTCAAACACAACTGTTTGAAACTAAAATATGGAGGCTGCAGGGAGCAATCCCGTTAACGAGAGTATAGCACAACGGGAATACATGCTGCAACTGTGTTTTTCGATTCACCCGGAGCCGCCCAGTTGGCGAATCCGCAGGCAGTCGGCAGCTCAAATTCATGCCGAGATGCCCTGGTCATTACCGAAGCAGACACAAAAATTTCAATGGACGGGAGGATTGATGCCTATTCTCGCACACGCCCCACGATCCTGGGCAACTCATCGAGCAGGAAGTCAATCTCATCCGCTGAAGTTGCTGCGCCCAGGCTGAAACGCAGCGCGCCTGCTGCGCGGGCTGGCGCAATCCCTAACGCATCCAGCACGTGGCTGGGCCGATTGGCGCCTGAGGCGCAGGCGCTGCCACTGCTGGCGGCCACGCCGGCCAGATCGAGCGCAATTAGCATGCTCTCAGCATCTGCGTGGTCGATCACGAAGCTGACATGGTTGTCGAGACGCCACGTTGCCGACCCAGTGAGCGCTGCGCCATTCACCCGTTCGAGCACGCCACCGATCAGCCGATCGCGCAGGGCGCGTAGGCGCACTCCCTCTGTCACACGCTCTGCTTCGGCCAATTCCAGCGCCTTGGCCATCCCCACAATCAGGGGCACATTCTCTGTGCCGGCGCGCCGCCCACCTTCGTGGCTGCCCCCGGTCATGAAGGGCTGAAAGGGTGTCCCCGCACGTAAATAGAGCAGGCCAACCCCTTTGGGGCCATAAAATTTGTGCGCGCCCAGGCTCATGGCATCGACAGGCAGGCGAGAGACTGCCAACTCCAGCTTGCCGCCAGCCTGCACCGCATCCGTGTGGAACGGAACACCCGCTTCCCGGCAAAGTATACCGAGATCGGAAATCGGTTCGACCGTGCCGACTTCATTGTTCGCTGCCATGATGCTGACGAGCGCAACTTCTTTCGGCATCGTCAACTCACGTTCGAGCGCGTCGATCGACACACGCCCTTCACCGTCGACAGGCAGCAATGTCAGCGTAAAGCCACAGCGATCGCACAACTCTTCTGCCGTCTGTAGCACTGCCTTGTGCTCGATCGCTGTAGTGAGAATCCGGTTGGCACCGGTCGCAGCACGGCGTGCAAGGGCAATACCGTGCAGAGCAGCGTTGTCACTCTCCGTGCCGCAGCCCGTGAAGACGATCTCGGACGGGCGCGCTCCGAGCAGGTCAGCCAAGGTCTGGCGTGCCTTCTGCAATGCAACGCTGGCACCGCGTCCCGGACGGTGCATGCTGGACGGATTGCCGTAAGCCTCCGTGAAATAGGGCAGCATCGCCTCCAGTACAGCCGGCCGTACAGGCGTCGTGGCGGCATGATCCAGATAAATTGTTCGCGACTTCATTGCGCCTATCCCCGTCAAAATGAACCCCCACATACGGCACACAAGGGGTCGATTCCAGCAGCAATGCGACTGCATCAGGCCCGGTGGAAGCCGATTGTATCATGGGTCTGTAAATCCTTGGCCAATCCATCATACGCTGCAAATCATCTGTCGAGAGCCTCACCTTTCGCGCCCCTTTGTAACGACCAAAGTCCCTCTTATTTTGAGATCGGTGTCGGGCACATTAAAATACCCGTCATCTACCTGGATCTCATCCATATTATGTCACTATCTGCTGCCGTCCAGGCAGCGTTGTACGCAAAGCGACAGCGACACAGCTTGTACAACGGCACAAATTAACGGGAGTCGAATCCGCTCCACCTGTAGCCATTTGTTTTCTGTACGGCGCAGATTACTGCAGATTACTATCGTTACTACAGCAAAGGTTTTACCAAAGAGGAGGTTTCCCTTGTTACAAGGATCTGTTCCAATAGTCATCGCATTGGTGCTTAGCGTAGTTGGCATCGGATTTGTTATCTACCAGATGCGCCGGGTGCTGGCCGAAGATCAGGGCAACCAGGCCATGCGCGAAATTTCTCAGGCGGTCCAAACCGGGGCGGCGGCCTTCCTGCGCCGTGAGTACACCTATCTGGCGATCTTCGTTGTTGTGGTGGCGCTGATTGTGGGCGCCTTTATCGACTGGCAGACTGCTGTCAATTTTGTTGTTGGCTCGCTCATTTCAGCGGCGGCCGGCTACCTGGGGATGTATGTGGCTGTCCGCTCCAATGTACGGACTGCCGCAGCTGCAGCGCGCAGCCTCAATGATGGGTTGCGCGTCGCCTTCGGCAGCGGCTCAGTCATGGGCATGGCCGTGGTGAGTTTTGGTCTGCTCGGCTTGAGCGTTATGTATCTGGTCTTTGCGGGCAGCAGCGACGCAGCAGCTCTGTCGGCAGAGATCGGCTTTCTGGCCGGCTTCGGCTTTGGCGCCAGCAGTATCGCTCTCTTTGCCCGTGTCGGTGGCGGGATTTATACCAAGGCAGCAGATGTCGGCGCCGACCTGGTGGGTAAGGTGGAGGCAGGAATCCCGGAAGATGACCCTCGCAACCCTGCCGTGATCGCCGACAACGTAGGCGACAACGTAGGCGATGTCGCTGGCATGGGCGCTGATCTCTTTGAAAGCTATGTCGGTTCGATTATTGCTGCCTCGGCGCTGGGGGTGGCGTTGGTGCTCTCCCACAATGCAGCCTTGGGCTTCGTCGGTCTGCCGTTTCTGATCGCAGGCGGTGGCATCATTGCCTCGCTGATCGGTACCTTCCTGGTCAAGACTGAAGAGAACGCCACACAGGAACAGTTGCTGACGACGCTGCGCCGTTCGGTGTGGGGCGCCTCTGGCATCGTGTTGATCATCTCACTGCTCTTTGTGCTGTTGGCGGGTGTTTCGTTCCATTTCTTCCTGGCGATTGTCGTGGGTCTGGTTGCAGGAAACGGCATTGCCTGGTTCACCGAATACTATACTGCTTACACCCAAAAGCCCACACGCTCGATTGCAGATGCCTCCGAGACCGGACCGGCAACGACAATCATCCAGGGTATCGCTGTCGGCATGAACAGTACAACGGCGCCGGTGTTGATCGTAGCCGCCGCTATGTTGTTGTCGATGTGGCTCGGCTTCCAGGCGCTTCCTGATGCCGGCATCACCGCCGGCCTCTACGCGGTAGCGTTGGCCGGCGTCGGCATGCTGAGCACGCTGGGCGTGACGCTGGCAACGGATGCCTACGGCCCGGTAGCTGACAACGCCGGCGGTATCGCTGAAATGGCGCATCTGCCGCCGGAAGTGCGCCAGCGCACCGACGCCCTCGACAGCCTGGGAAATACCACGGCTGCCACCGGCAAAGGGTTTGCGATTGGTTCGGCGGTGCTCACGGCGCTGGCGCTGTTGGGGGCTTATATGGATACAGCCGGTATCGATACGTTGAACGTCCTGGCGCCAACTGTGTTGCCGGGGATGCTCGTCGGCGCCATGCTGCCTTTTCTCTTCACCGCGCTGACGATGACGGCCGTCGGAAAGGCTGCCAAGGAGATCGTCCTTGAGGTGCGCCGCCAGTTTAAGGAGATTGCCGGGCTGATGGAAGGCACTGCAAAGCCGGATTATGCCCGCGCTGTCGATATCAGCACCCGCAGCGCCCTGCGCGAGATGATTGTGCCCGGTCTGCTGGCCGTGATCACGCCGATTGTGGTCGGCTTCTTGCTCGGCAAAGAGGGCTTGGCGGGACTGCTGGTCGGCGCAATCTCTGCCGGCTTCCTGCTGGCAGTCATGATGGCCAATGCAGGGGGCGCCTGGGATAACGCCAAAAAGTGGATCGAGACGGGCGAGATGGGCGGCAAGGGCTCGCCGGCTCATAAGGCAGCCGTTGTCGGCGACACGGTGGGCGATCCCTTCAAGGATACCAGCGGCCCGTCGCTCAATATTCTGATCAAGCTCATGTCTATCGTGAGCCTGGTCTTTGCGTCGGCGTTTGGCACTGGCCTGCTGGGCTTCTAGCCAATCTCACCGCGCATCTCGCCCGGCTGCTGGCTGGATGGCGGGTGATCAGCCGAAAGTACGAACCGGGAGCGATCAGTCGCTCCCGGTTTTTTGTTGGCTGTGGCTGGCTTGACATCCACCAATCGCCTCGCTATACTCGCAATTGCTTGTGCGGAGATTTGTGAAGGCAGCATAAAACATGGAGGATACCGTGCCGGACCCCATCACTCCTACAAACGAAGAGCCGGAAACGTCTGTTGCGTTGGGGATAGAACCGATCGATGCATCCGCAACGGGCAGAGGACTGCCCGACCTGACGCCTCCGTTGCGTGCCAGCAGTACCCTGACGGAGGCCGTTGCAGCCTTTCATGAGTACATGGTGCGTAAAGGGTTCAGCGATAACACGATCAAGGCCTTCGCCAATGATCTCAAGTTTCTCGCCGACTACCTCGGCCGCGACACGAAACTTTACCATGTCTCCAGCGAAAATCTGGACGGCTTCCTGCCCTGGCTGTCGGACAGCCGCAGTCTGGAATTCAGCGCCAAGACCCAGGCGCGTCGTATTACGACCCTGAAAGTCTTCTTCGGCTGGCTGCATGGGATCGGCATCATCGGCTCGGACCCGGCTGAGCCGATGATGCATGTACGCGCACAGACTCCTCTGCCTGTCATTCTGCGCGACACCGATATTTCCCGTATGCTGCGTATCGCACAGGACGGTATCTGGGATCGGCAGAAGCCTGACGTGCGCCCCTACCTGTTGGTGAGCCTGCTGCTGCAAACCGGTATCAAGAAGGCCGAGTGTGCCCGACTCCATATTTCCGACCTGGACGTATCGCGACCTCAAAGCCCTACGCTGACAGTTCGCTATGCCGAAGTACGCCATGCCCACAAGAACCGCACGTTGGCGCTCAATGCTGCTATCGTGCCGGCACTCCAGCAATACCGCGACCAATACAAGCCCAGCGAATTCCTCTTCGAGTGCACGCCGCGCAACCTGGAATACGTATTAGAAGAACTCGGTGAAAAGGCCGGCGTCCGC
>CAIRNL010000042.1 GCA_903879975.1 uncultured Chloroflexota bacterium
AACTGCAGCTGACGCAGGTCACGGCACCCTTTGACGGGCAAGTCGGCCTGGTGACTGTGCGCGCCGGCGAAATCGTCAATCCTGGCGACCCCACGGTGCTGCTGGGCGACACACGGCAGATGCACGTCGAGACGACCGACCTGCGCGAGACCGATGTCGTCAACGTGCACGAAGGGCAGGCGGTGGAAGTCACCTTCGACGCGCTGCCGGATCGCATCTTCGACGGCACGGTCACTTCGGTGGCGCCGGTCAGTTCCGCCGAGCAGGGCAGCACCAATTATACGGTCGACGTCGATGTAGACAATCTCGATCCGGCACTGCGCTGGGGGATGACGGCTTTTGTCAACATCCGTCCGGACTGACGGGGTCTGCCATGCGCGATCTGCTGATTGAAACAATCCATCTGGACAAGATTTATGGCAGCGGCGAGACGGCTGTGCACGCGCTGGCCGATGTCAATGTGACCGTGACGGCCGGCGAGTTCATTGCCATCATGGGGCCGAGCGGGTGCGGCAAGAGCACCCTGCTGAACATGCTCGGTGCGCTGGATCAACCGACACATGGGGAAGTCTGGGTAGCGGGGGAGAACCTCGCCAAGCTCAAGAACGTCGACGATTTTCGCGCCAGGACGGTGGGCTTTGTTTTCCAGCTGCACAACTTGCTGCCGACGCTTTCAGCGCTGGAAAATGTGGAGGTGCCGATGCAGGGGCGCATCCGCAGCGCCAAAGAGCGGCGAGAGCGGGCCATGCATCTGTTGACGCTGGTCGGCCTGGCGCCGCGCGCCAGGCACCTGCCCAACCAGCTTTCGGGCTGCCAGCGCCAGCGCATCGCCGTCGCACGCGCGCTGGCCAACACCCCCCAGCTGGTGCTGGCGGACGAACCGACAGGATCGCTGGACAGCCAGAGCGGCGCAGAGATCCTGTCGTTGCTGGGCGAGCTCAATCGCAGCGAAGGGACGACGATCGCTGTGGTGACGCACGACCCGCGCGTGGCGCAGGTGACACAGCGCATCCTGCGCATGCAGGATGGCAGTATCGTCGAAGATCACCGGGTCAGTGACCCTCTGGAGGAGGATCTGCGCGCGCTGGCGTTCAGCAAACTCGGCGAAGTCATCCTGGACCCGACGGACGCGCCGATGCAAGAGATCACGGCAGAGGAGGAGGTGATCCTGCGCAAGCTGATCGAGCGGCTGCGGCGATAATTCGTCGTCATCGCTCTGCTGGCCAACGACCTTGATCTGCGGCTCAACGGGTTGACCCTCGATCCTCAGTGAGCAGCCTCCGAGAGAATTCGCCCGATCTGCATCATCCGCGGTCTATCTCTGCTCGTTCCCGTACGAGCAGTTTTTGTTTGCGCTCAATTCCCCAGCGATAGCCGCTGAGGGCCCCGTTCTGGCGCACGACGCGATGGCAAGGAATCGCCACGGCCAGCTGATTGGCGGCGCAAGCGCCGGCGACTGCGCGCACCGCCGACGGCGCGCCGATGTGCTCGGCAACCTCTGTGTAGCTCCACGTGCTGCCTGCGGGAATCTCGCGCAGCGCAGCCCACACCCGCTGCTGGAAAGCCGTGCCCTGGATGTCGAGCGGCAAATCCAGCCCGCGTTGCGGCGCCTCCAGGAAGCACACCACCTGTTGTGTCCAGCCGCTGAAGGCAGCATCCTGGCTGATCTGCGCGTTGGGAAAGCGCTCGCGCAGTCCCGCTTCCAGCACGTCCGGGTGCTCGCCCAGATCAATGGTGCACAGGCCGCGGTCGGTGGCTGCCACGAGCACCCAGCCCAGATAACACTCCGCCACGCCAAAGCGGATGGTCTCACCGACCGCACCACGCCGGAAAGTCACCGGCGTCATACCGAGCGTGGCGCCAAGCTCGGTGTAGAAATGGCCGCTGCTGCCATAGCCCGCATCGTAGAGTGCTGCAGTCACGCTGCTGGACGCCGCCAGCGCGCCGGCTGTGCGCTGGCGGCGCAGGGCCAGTGCGTATTGTTTGGGCGTAACGCCGAGCTGCGCCTTGAATATGCGCTGGAAGTGATAGGCACTCATCCCCACCGCTGCGGCTATCCTATCCAGGGTGGGCACTGGGTCGCTGTCGTGGATGAGCGCACACGCCAGCTCGATGGCCCGGGTGTGCACGAGATCGATGGGCGACGTGGCCTGGCGTGGCCAGCAGCGCTTACAAGGCCGAAAGCCATTAGCCTCGGCAGCGTCCGGCGAATCAAAGAAGCGCACATTCCGGCGTAGCGGCAGGCGTGAAGGGCAGGTAGGCCGGCAATAGACGCCGGTCGTTGTCACGGCAAACCAGAAATTCCCCTCGGCGGCCGGGTCGCGCGCAGTGACGGCCTGCCAGCGGTATTCGTCCGTGGCGAATGCACTTTTTTCAGGCATGGACGGAATCGCTCTTGTCAACATCATCAGTTTCTCCTCGCTCATCGGACTCGTTTCGAGCACAGTATAGCAAGGCGACGGCGGCGCCACACTCCAGATCTTGCGCTGCAATTCCAAGTACAGCGCAGCATGTCCCTACAGATCAACGGCCTGGCCGATCCCTGCTTCCACCGCGCAGCCATAGACCCGCGCAGCAGTCATGGCATCCTGCAAGGCCAGCCCGACCGACTTGAAGAGCGTGATCTCGTCCGCCGACCGGCGGCCCGGCAGCGTCCCCGTCACGACCTCAGCCAGTTCGCCGGCCACGTGGTCGGGGCCGATAGCACCCTCGAGCAGGGGGATGACGATATCGCCGGCCTCGGCCTGCGCTGCCTGGCGGCGGTCGACAATGACCCGGCTGCGACGAACGGTTTCGGTGTCCAGTTCGCGCGTCGTTTTGGTGTATGCGCCGATGGCGTTGATGTGTGTGCCAGGGCGCAGCCACGCGCCGTCAAAGAGAGGTGTCGGGCTGTTCGTGGCAGTACAGATCATGTCGGCGGCAGCCGTGGCCGCAGCCACGTCACGCGTCACTTCGACCGGGACTCCCAGCGTTGCGGCCATGCTGTCGACAAAGGCGCGGCAGTCGCGCAGTGCAACCACGTAGACCTGGCGAATGGGGCGGACGGCAGCCATCGCCAGCAACTGTGGGCCGGCCTGGACCCCGCTGCCAAAGAGCGTCACCACGCCAGCTTGCGGCCGCGCCAGGTAGCGCGTCGCCACACCACTCACAGCGCCGGTGCGCATCGCAGTGAGGTGTTCGGCGTCCATGAGTGCCAGCGGCTTGCCCGTACGTGCATCGTGGAGCAACAGCACAGCATGGATCGAGGGCAGATCATACAGGGCGCGGTTGTCGTTGTAGACAGTGACCACCTTGATCGTCAGCGTGCCTGGATCGCCGGCGACGAAAGCGGGCATGGAGAGGTGAATCCCGTTATGGGACGCCACTGGGGTGACAAGGCGCTGGGGCATCTCGACTGCGCCAGCCGCCAACTGGCGAAAGCCCTCTTCCACGGCGCTGATGGCATCGGGCATGGCCAGCAGCGATTCGACATCCTGGCGCGTTAGAATCAACATAGTGGGTAGGTCTCCCGATTGGTTTTGGAGTGGAAAGTGGAGATCAGCGAGCGTGGCACGGAGAACATCTCAGTCGTTCCCGGATGTCCAGCCTCCCTACTCTGCCCTGCCACGATCGTGCGCTCTCTCCAGCAGCACCACCGGGATATCCCGATGGCCGGCGCGCGCCCGATAGGCGGCATAGCCTGCGTAGATCGTATCGGCCATTGGCCAGTAGAGATCGCGCTCGTCCGCTGTTGCCTCGCGACTGCGATAGACGGCCGACTGGCTGCGGTAGGTGACCGTCACCTGCGGATTGGTGCACAGGTTGTAGTACCAGGCGGGGTTTTTGGCGCCACCGAAATTGGTGGCAAAGAGCACGAGTCGCTCGCCATCCACGCCGCAGATGAGCGGCGTCGTGCGCAGTTGGCCGCTTCTGGCGCCCGTCGTCGTCAGCAGGATCACAGGCAGGCCGGCGAGCAGGGACGTGGCGGTATGCCGACCGCCGGTCAGCGCCAGCACACTGCGGTCGAGATGGCGCAGCGTTTTCGACAGAAACCAGGCTGCCGGCACTGTAGACGCCAGTTGCTTCACTGCGCGCTGGGCGGTGTTGGGTGGTCGAAATAAGATCGTCATAGTCGATACCTGCCATCTTCTATTCTAGCCGCGCGTTCCTGCGGCAACAAAGCGCGGTGGCCACGCATGCAGGCCAGGAAGCCGGCGCGCGGGGCAAGCTCATCCCCGGCCCTGGGCACACGCGCCCTGAGAGGATGAATGCCCTTGGTCAAAGCGAGGGACTTGCTCTCGATTGGGGATGCGCCCGACACACGAGAATTCTTGGCTGCGGCGCGCACGGTGGGATATACTCGCGCGGATTGCCTTTTCTCTGTTGCGCTGTGAAAGCGATGGCTGCATGAAGAAGTCACGTACATTGCGCTGGTCAGCCAGCCTGCTCTGCCTCGGTCTGGTGTCTTTTGCCCTGCTCGCCGCTTGCCGGCCGATCGAACGGCCTGCCCCCCCGAATGCCCCAGCACCGCCGATCGGCACGTCCGTCTTCCCAACGCCGACCCCGCGGCCATTGCTGCTCCAGCCGATTGTTGTGCAACCGCCCACGCCTGCGGTGGGCACCTTGCCAGTTCCGACCCCCACGCTGGAAGTCATCACCGGTCCGGTCACCGTGGGGATTGGCGCGTCAGCGCCCGATACATGGGTGCCGGCCCTGCTGGCCGCGCTGAGCCAGGCCACGGACGTGCAGAGCGCTGCCGGCCCACAGCCCCTGCGCCTGCTTGATCAGCCGCAGGGGGCGGCCAGTACAGTACTCGTCGTACCAGCGGCACAAGCCACGGATGCGCTGGCGACGCGCGTCTTTGCCGTGGTTGTACCCTTTTCGACAATCCGCGACGACGTCACCCTAGCCGAACTGACCGCCGCGTGGCAGGCCGCCGAAGGCGCAGCGCCGCTCTTCGTGGCCGCTGAGGCCGCTGAATGGCTGCCTGCTGTCTTGGGCAACCTCAGCGCCGAAATCGTGGCAGAGACCGACCTGCTGGCCCGGTTGCAGAGCAGCCCCGGCGCGCTGGCCATCGTCCCTTTCGACCGAATTGACCCGCTCTTCAAAGTGCTGACTGTGGATGGCACCAACGTCCTGAGCAATCGCTTCGACGAGCGCGCCTATGCGCTAGCCGTTGCGCTGAGTGTCGAGGGGCAGGGTGCATCAGCAGTCCGCCCGTTGCTACGCGGTATCGTGCAGCCGGCGACCAATCGCAATGGGTCTCGACTCACCCAGCTTATCATGACCGGCGTGACGGCCATGTCGCGCGTCACGGCGCTGCGCATGGATCAGAAGGGCTTCACGTATCCAGCGCAGGTCATTTCCGACGTCTTCGCTGCCGCTGATATCACGCACATCAGCAACGAAGTACCCTTTCTGGACGACTGCGTGGCGAATCCGACCGAGAACAACCTGATCCTGTGCAGCGACACCGCCTACTGGGCAACGCTGGAAGCGATCGGCACCGACATCGTGGGGCTCAGCGGCAACCACGTCAACGATTTTGGCCGCGACGGCGCACGCCGTTCACTTTCCTGGTATCGTGACAAGGGCATTCCCATCTACGGTAGCGGATTCAACGTGGCAGAAGCGTGTGCGCCGCTGCTGTGGGAAGATCACGGCAACACCTTTGCCTTTGTAGCGGCGCTGGCCTTTGGCCCGCCCGGCGCCTGGGCCAGCGCCGACTTGCCTGGCGCCTGCTATTACTACGAGAACCAGGATCTCTTGCTCGACCTCGTGCGGCAGTTGTCGGGCATGGTCGACGTCGTTGCCGTGGAGTTGCAGCACACCGAGACGTACGAGTCTTATCCGATTGCATCACAGATCATTGAGTTCCGCGCCCTACGCGAGGCCGGCGCCGATATCGTCACCGGGGTGCAGAGCCACGTGCCACAAGCGCAGGAACCCTACGGTGCGGCCGATCCTGGAGGCAGCGGCATGATCTCCTACGGGCTGGGCAATCTTTTCTTCGACCAGATGTGGAGCTGGGAGACGCGCACTGAGCTGGCCACACGCCACACCCTCTACGAGGGTCGGCTGCTCAACACTGAGCTGCTGACGATGGTGCTGGAGGACTTTGCGCAGCCGCGCTGGGCCACAGCGGAGGAACGCGCCGACATCCTCAACCGCATCTTTCGCGCTGCGCCGGCGCGGTAGAGAAGAAGCGATCGCCAAAGTCGCAGTTCTTCTGAAATTCTGAGAGAATCTCTACCGCTCTGTGGTATCGACAGGAAGCAGGCAGCAGTCGTCCCCGTTGCAACGCTTACAGCTTCGCCAGCACCTCGATCACGGCGGCTGATGCTTCCTGCTGGATATTGTGGCCGGCGCCGGGAAGGATGGTCAACTGTGCACCGGGCTGCAGAGCGGCCAGGGAGCGGCCGTTCTCCACACCGGCGATGCGATCCTGCTCACCCCACAGCACGAGGGTAGGCGTGGTAACAGCAGCCAGCCGGGCGGGCAAGTCTTTCTGCTGGCCAGGCAGCCAGCGCACCAGACTGCGAAAGGTGCGAAAGAAGGCACGGCGTTGCTCGTCGCTCCACACCCGCTGATTGACCCGTTCAAAAAGCAGCGAGCGGTC
>CAIRNL010000043.1 GCA_903879975.1 uncultured Chloroflexota bacterium
CATCGGCCGGTATGGTCAATTACAGGAGTGGTGGCAGGACTGGGACGATCCGGACGATCACCACCGGCATGCGTCGCATCTCTTCGGCCTGCATCCGGGCCGGCAGATCACAGCAAGCGGCACGCCAGAGTTGTTTTCAGCCGCCCGTCGTTCCCTTGAATTGCGTGGCAATGGCGGCACAGGTTGGTCGATGGCATGGAAGGTCAACTTCTGGGCCCGCTTCGGCGACGGTGCAGCGGCACTGCACATGATCGGCAAGATGCTCACCCTGGTCGAAGGCACAGCGACTGTCTACGACCGGGGCGGTGTCTATGCTAACCTCTTTGATGCCCATCCTCCGTTTCAAATCGACGGCAACTTCGGCGTCACAGCCGGCATCGCCGAACTGTTGTTGCAGAGCCACACCGGAGCGTTGCATCTTCTGCCTGCGCTTCCGGCAGCCTGGCCTGATGGTTCCGTCACCGGTCTGCGAGCGCGGGGCGGTTTCACCGTCGACATCACCTGGCGGGTGGGCACGCTCACTGCGGCCACGATCCGCTCCGAGCAAGGCAACACCTGCCGGATCCTTGCACCGAGGCCCGTCCGCGTGACCCGCGAGAAGCACGCGATTGCGGCCACCCACATCGGCGGAACCATTCAATTCGACACCCGGCCCGGCACGGTCTATTCCATCACCTTGGCGCCAGGCGATTGACATACATCCCCGGCCCATCAGCAGGAGGTAGTAAGAGTATGCGCTACGAACCGACACTGGAATCCGTCTCCAGCCATCCATTGCCTGCCTGGTTCGAGAACGCCAAGCTCGGCATTTTCATCCACTGGGGTCTCTACTCCGTACCGGGCTGGGCGCCACTTTCCGGTGACCTGAGCGACATCCTGGCGACAGGCGAGTGGGCAAAGTGGTTTGCCAATAACCCGTATGCCGAATGGTACATGAATTCGTGGCGCATTGCAGGCAGCCCAACCCAGCGCCATCACAACGAGACCTATGGTGCGGACGTCAGCTATTTCGACTTTGCCGTCGACTTCAACAAGGCAGCAGAGAAGTGGGAGCCGGCTGAGTGGGCAGACCTGATTCGGGGCGTGCACGCCCGCTACGCTGTGCTGACGACCAAGCACCATGATGGCTTCACGCTGTGGCCGACGCGCACCCCTAACCCGTTTATTGCCGATTACTTTGCGCGGCGCGACCTGGTCGGTGAATTCATGACAGCGATCCGCAGCCGCGGGCTGACAGCGGCGCTCTATTACTCGGGGGGTCTGGACTGGACCTTCAACGACACTGTGATCCAGCACATTGCCGACATCTCCAAGGCGGTACCGCAGATGCCCGCATACGTTGACTACGCGAATGCGCACTGGCGCGAGTTGATCGATCGCTACCAAACCATGATTCTCTGGAATGACATCGCCTATCCGGCTGCAACCGATCTGAATGTGCTCTTCGCCGACTACTACAACACGCTGCCCGATGGCGTCATCAACAATCGTTTCACCCAGCGCTTCCAGCTTGGCGCAGACGGCAACATCGTCACCGACAACTTCCATGATTTTGAGACACCAGAATACGCGTCGTACCCCGAGATCCGCGCCAAGAAATGGGAATCGTGCCGCGGCATCGGCGCGTCCTTTGGCTACAATCGCAACGAAGGGCCGGCACAGCACCTGACAGTCGAGAACTTGGTCCGCTCGTTCGTGGACATCGTCAGCAAGAACGGCAACCTGCTGCTCAACATCGGCCCCATGGCAGACGGCTCGATCCCAGCGCTGCAACGCGAGCGGCTATTGGGGCTAGGGAAGTGGCTGGATGTCAATAGCAAGGCCATCTTTGACACGCGGCCATGGGTCAGCGCCGACGGTTCCACGGAGAACGGCATCGGCGTGCGATTTACCCAGCGAGAGACCAATCTCTACGCCACGCTGCTCGATACGCCCGCATCCCACACATTGGAAATCAAAGGGCTGCGCTGTGCGGCAGGAACCACCGTCACTCTGCTGGGGGAGCCGAGACCGATCCCCTGGCACGCCACCGATGGCGGCACAGCGCTCACCCTTGCGTTCGACCTGGCGGCGTCACCCGCACATAGCCTGCAATTTACGCCGGTGCCAGAATATCAACTTTGAAAGGAATTTATTATGACAGCTGCAATCAAATTTGAACCGATGTGGGAATCGCTGCGACAGTACACGATCCCGGCATGGTACGAAGACGGCAAGTTTGGCATCTTCATCCACTGGGGCGTTTACGCTGTGCCGGCCTTTTCCAACGAGTGGTATCCACGCAACATGTATATCCAGGGGTCGGAGGAGTACGAGCATCACAGCAAGACCTACGGCCCGCACACGGAGTTCGGTTACAAGGACTTCATCCCTCTATTCCGCGCCGAGCAATTCGACCCAGCAGC